>NZ_VMBJ01000010.1:0-102206 GCF_010608305.1 Stenotrophomonas sp. AS012628
CGCCCATCCCGCCTCGCCCAGCACGCAACAACACAGAGCCGACCAGCCTGCTGTTGCTGTTGCTGTTGATCTCGAAGCAGTCGTGGCCGCAGGCCGCGCGGAACACTCACAGATGCCGCAATTCCTGCTTCAACGTCGCCACGCAGCGGCGGCTGACTTCCAGCGGCTGCTTGCCATGGCGCAGCATCGCCTGCACCTGGCCGCCCGTGCCTCGACGCAGCTCCACCAGCTCATGGCGTGCCACCAGGCAGTTGCGATGGATGCGGATGAAGCGGCTGGCGAACTCCTCCTCCAGCGACTTCAGCGACTCCTCGATCAGGTCTTCGCCGCGTGCGTGGTGCACCACCACGTACTTCTCTTCGGCCTGCAGGTAGTGGATGTCGTCCAGCGGAATCAGGCGCAGGCTGCCGCGCAGGCGCGCGCACAGCATGCTGCGGGCCTGCTGCCCGCGGTGGTCCTGCGGCTGGCCGTCGCGGCCGGCCAGGAACGTGCGTGCGCGTGCGATCGCTGCAGCCAGGCGCTCGGCACGCACCGGCTTCATCAGGTAATCGATCGCTGCCGCTTCAAAGGCCGACAGTGCATGCGCGTCGTAGGCAGTGCAGAACACCACCGCCGGGCGTGGCTCGAAGCTGGCCAGGTGGCGGGCCGCTTCCAGCCCATCCAGCCCGGGCATGGCGATATCCAGCAGGACCAGGTCCGGCTGCAGCTCCGCGCACGCGTGCAGGGCCTGCTCGCCGTTGCCGGCCTCGGCCACCACATCCACGCCGTCCTGCGCGGCCAACAGGCTGCGCAGGCGCTCGCGCGCCAGCGGTTCGTCATCGGCGATGACTACCCTCACGATCGCTCCCTCACTGGATCGGCACTGTCACCTGGCAGGCATAGTAGCCCTCGCTCCAGCCAGCCGTCATCCGCGCGGCGCTGCCGAAGCGCCAGGCCAGCCGATGGCCGATGCTGTGCTGGGCATGGCCGGCACCGCGCGCCAGGGCCAGCCCGGGGGCCTGCGGATCGGGCGCCGGATTACGCACGCGGATCTGCAGCTGATTGCCCTCGCGCGCCAGCTGCAGCTCGATGGTCCCACCCTCGGGCAGCCGCGAGATGCCATGCAGCACGGCGTTCTCCACCAGCGGCTGCAGTACCAGGCGAGGCAGGGGAAGATCCCAGGGCAGTGGCTCGTCGCGTTGCCAGCGCACCTGCAGGCGCTCGCCCAGTCGAAGTGATTCGATCGACAGATAGCGCTCGGCCAGCTCGCATTCGTCACGCAGGGTGGAATCGCCCTCGCCCGCCCCCAGCGCGGCACGGAACAGATCGGACAGGTCCAGCACCGCCCGCTCGGCCACCACCGGGTCGCGATGCAGCAGGCTGGCGATCAGGTTCATGCTGTTGAACAGGAAATGCGGGCGGATCCGCGCCTGCAGCGCGTCGGCCTGTGCGCGTGCGTTGGCCTGTACCTGCGCGGCCCAGCGATCACTCACATAGAAGTAGCGCAGGGCCAACGCCGTGATCAGCGCCGTCGTCGCGGCGCTGCCCAGCGTGAAGCGCCAGAAGCTGATGCCGCGGGCGAAGTTGTCGCCAAGCACCGCGTACAGGGCATGCACGATGCCCGCGCAGACCACCGCGATCAGCGTCGCCAGTGCGATGGCCGAGACCGCCCCCAGGACCTGTGGCAACCTCGACAACGCGTTCCGCAGCAGGCACAGGCTGGCCGTTACGGCCAGCGCCAGCCACAGCGCGAAACCACTGGCCGACAGCAGTTCGCCCACGGTCCAGTGGCGGCTGCCATCCGGGGCCAGGGCCAGCACTACCACCACCAGTTCGGCCAGGCCGAGCATCGCCGCCAGCCGCGGCAGGCGGCACAGTTCCGGCATCCAGGGCGGGGCGCTGGCCGGTGACATGGCTCAGGCAGCGCCCAGGCGTTCCTGCAACCAGTCACCCAGCGCCTGGATCTCTTCGGCGCAGACCTGGTGGGCCATCGGGTAGCTGTGCCATTCCACCTCCAGGCCCAGCGCCTGCAGGGCCTGCGCGCTGTGTACGGCCACCGCCTGCGGAATCACCGGGTCGCTGCTGCCATGGGCCATGAACAGCGGCACCTGCACCGCTCCGTCAACGCGCTTGGCGCTCTCGGCTTCCGGCAGGTAGGTGGACAGTGCGATCAGGCCAGCCAGTGGCGCGGTGCGTGACAGCGCGGCGGTCAGGATGATCGCGCCCCCCTGCGAGAAGCCGGCCAGGAAGATCTTCTCCGGCGCGATGCCGCGCTCGACCTCCCGCGCAATCAGCGCATCCAGCTGCACCACCGATTCCTGCACGCCGGCCATGTCGGCGCGCGAACGGAAATCCATGCCGACGATGTCGTACCAGCCACGCATCGGCACGCCGTTGTTGATCGTGATCGGCCGCACCGGTGCATGCGGGAACACGAAGCGCAGCGCCGGCCAATGCGGACGCACCAGCTCCGGCACGATCGGTGCGAAGTCGTGGCCGTCGGCGCCGAGGCCGTGCAGCCAGATCACCGACCACTGCGGCGAGGCGCCGGTTTCCTGTTCCACCGTTTGCAGCATGATGCGGCTCCTTCAAGTTCGAGCCGCATTATGCCGCTGCCGCGGGACGATCAGTACAGCGGCGGTTGTTCGGCGGCTTCCCGTCGCAGCTGCGCGGCGCGTACCAGCACCGGCGGCGGGATGTTCTCCTCGGGAATATCGAGCAGGCCGAGGCGATGCAGGAAGGCACCCGGGCCGCGCGAAGACGTCAGCGCCACCACCGGTACCGCCAGCACCATGCCGATCACCACCGGCGCCATCCACGCGGCCAGCGAGGGCGATACCGCCCAGGCCAGCACGCCCATGAAGGCACCGAACACGCCCAGGCCGCCGTAGCCGCGGATCAGCGCCAACCACGAGATGCCGCCATCGTCGCGCTGCTGTGCGTCCCAGCCGGAATCGCGGCCGGACAGCACTTCGGCCACGCCGCGCGACTGCACGTACATCACCACCGGTGCCATCAGTGCCGCCAATACGGTTTCCACCAGCATCGAGACGAACGCGCGCAGCGCGCCGCCACACCCGCGGCGGTCGACCGGGTCCAGCAGCATCGCCAGGTAACCCAGCACCTTGGGCAGCAGCAGCACCGCCATGGTCGCCGCGAACAGGCGCACCACCTGTTCCTCGTCCTGGGCCCGCCAGTACACGCTCGGCGACAGGTGCAGCAGGGCGTTGAAATCGATGCCTTCCTGGAACAACGGGATGGCGATGCCGATCAGCATCAGCATCGCCCACATCGGCGCGGTGAAGTAATGACCGATGCCGATCAGCATGTGCATGCGGCTGATCCAGTGCAGGCCGCGGCTGCCGACCACCTTGCCGTGCTGCAGGTTGCCCTGGCACCAGCGGCGGTCGCGCACCAGCAGATCGGTCAGCGTCGGCGGACCTTCTTCATAGCTGCCCCCCAGGTACGGCACCATGTGCGCGGCCCAGCCGCCCCGACGCATCAGCGCCGCTTCGACGAAGTCATGGCTGAGGACGTGGCCACCGAACGGCTTGCGCCCCGGCAGCGCCGGCAGCCCGGCCTGATCGGCAAAGGCGCGGGTGCGGATGATGGCGTTGTGCCCCCAGTAATTGCTCTCGGCACCGTGCCACCAGGCCACACCGCGGGCGATCACCGGACCGTACACGCGGCCGCCGAACTGCTGCATGCGCGCGAACAGGGTGCGCCCACCGATCACCGACGGCAGGGTCTGGATCAGGCCGACATCGGCGTTGTGTTCCATGCCCGCGACCAGGCGCACGATGCTGTCGCCGGTCATCAGGCTGTCGGCGTCGAGGATCAGCATCTGCGGGTAGGCGCCGCCGAAGCGACGGACCCAGTCGGCGATGTTGCCGGCCTTGCGCCCGCTGTTGTCGCCACGGCGGCGGTAGAACAGCCGCGCCTGGCCATCGGTCACGCGCTCGCGCAGTTCGGCGAACACCTGCTCCTCGGCCCGTGCGATGTCTTCGCGGCGGGTATCACTGAGCACAAAGAAGTCGAACCGGTCGAGCTGGCCGGTGGCGGCCACCGACTCGTAGATCGCCTGCAGGCCGGCCAGCAGCCGGCGCGGGTCTTCGTTGTAGGTCGGCATCAGCAGCGCGGTGCGGCTGTGCACCGCCGGCAGCGGCTTGTCCGGGTCGATGCCGAGGCGGTAACCCCGGTCGAACACGGCAGTCAGGAAGCCGGCCACTGCACTGGCGAAAGACAGCGCGATCCAGGCAAACAGGCCGACAAACAGGACCAGCAGGCAGGCTTCGAGCACGCTGATGCCATTGGCCGACAGCACCCGCCACATCATCCGGGTGGCGATGGCGGTCATCGCCAGCGTGCCGCCGAAGATGTAGAACCGGCGCAGGCCGATCAGTCGCGGCGAGGTGCGGTGGCGGCGAACCTTCAGTTGGCCTTCGCGCAGGGTCTGCTCGGGCATCTGCAACGGCGATTCGGCCGGCAGCAGCGTCCAGCCGGCATCACGCCGGGACGTATCTGCTTCCGCATGGATGGTCTGCACCCCCATTGCCGCCTACTCCGCGCAGTCGGCACGGCCGGCCATCCCGGCCGGGCTGCATGCACCAAGGTTCCCGGCGCGCTTTCCCGGCGCCCGCACTTGTCCTGGCTGCGTCGGCCTCACGCCACGCAGTCGCTGTCTGTCACTACCGGAACCCACACGATCTCCAACGGGGCGGAATCGAAAATGCGGCTCAGTCTAGGGCGCCGGATGTAAGCCGAGTGCGAAGGTCTACGCCGGGATTTATCCCCATTCAGCAAACAGCAGGCGAGTGCCGGGGCGTGGGTACGGATGTCACTTGGTCGCCCCAGGTACTGGATCGTAACAAACGCGAACGGTTATCATTTCATTAACCAGGCAGGTCACCGTCTTCCGCACGGCCGAGACCCACCCAGCTGCGCCGGTTCGAGCCGCGCGCCCAACGACCCATGGAAGGGGGGCCTGCCTGCTTGTCTGCTTGCGCCCGTTGCTTCCATCCGGTCCCCCTCATCCGATGGAAGCCGTCATGTCCCAGCTGTTCCGTTCCCGTTCCGCGCGCCTGCCGCGCACCCGCCTGGCCAGTGCCCTGGCCACCGCCTGCCTGCTGGCCCTGCCCGGCCTGGCCGCCGCAGAGGCCAGCGCCGATGCCTCCACCAAGGATCTGGATACCGTGGTGGTCACCGCCTCGGGCAACCAGCAATGGATCAAGGATGCGCCGGCCAGCATCAGCGTGATCAGCCGCGAGGACATCGAGCGCCAGCCGGTGCACGACCTGGCCACCCTGCTCAGCCGCGTGCCGGGCGTGACCGGTGGCCTCAGTGCGGTCGGCGAGCAGTCCAAGATCAAGCTGCGCGGCATGCCGTCCAATTACACGCTGGTGCTGGTGGACGGCAAGCGCATGGGCAGCTCGGCCTCGACCAACTACCGCCCCGACCTCGGCCGCCAGGATCTGAACTGGATCTCGCCCGACCAGATCGAGCGCATCGAAGTGGTGCGCGGACCGATGTCGTCGCTGTACGGCTCCGACGCCATGGGCGGCGTGATCAACATCATCACCCGGCGCATCGGCGATGACTGGAGCGGCAGCGCAACGCACAGCTATACCCGCCCCGGCGATGACAAGCGCGGTGATACCCAGCAGATCGGTGCGGCCTTCTCCGGCCCGCTCGGCGAACGCTTCGGCCTGCGTATCGGTGCCAACAGCATGCGCCGCGACTCGGACCAGTCCAACGGTGGTGTCTACGGCAACGCCTACGCCGGCGAGAAGGACCGCAACGTCGACGCGCTGCTGCAGTGGAAGCTCAGCGATGCGCAGGAACTGTCGCTGGAAGCCGGCCATGGCGTGCAGCAGGCCTTCATCGATGCCTCGCTGGAGAAGCAGGACGAAGGCGCCTGGGGTGCCAGCGAACTCAAGCGCAGCTCGCTGGCGCTCAACCACGACGGCAAGTGGAGCTTCGGCAACTCGAAGATCAGTGCGTACTGGACCGAGTACAAGAACGACATCGGTGCCACAGGCCGCTCCGAAGCCACCGATACGATCATCGAGGGCAGCCTGACCACGCCCTTCACCCTGGGGGTTGAACACCAGTTCGCCGTGGGCGGCCAATGGAAGCGCCAGGAACTGACCAACACCGACACCATCGGCCGCGCGCCGATCGACTATGCCGGCAATGCCGTCAGCGGCTCCGATCTGGAAGTGGATACCTGGGCCCTGTTCGTCGAAGACGAACTGAAGCTGCACCGCACCTTGGCGCTGACCCTCGGCGCACGTCTGGATCACCATGAGAAGTTCGGCGGCCACGTCAGCCCGCGTGCCTACCTGGTCTGGCATCCGGCCGAGCAGTGGACGATCCGAGGTGGCGTTTCCAAAGGCTTTCGCGCACCCAGCCTGACCGAGAATTCGGCCACCGCCGCCACCCAGTCCGGCGGCCGAGGCTGCACCTCGCTGATCCCGCTGGGCTATACCCGCGGCGGCTGCTACATGGCCGGCAACCCGGACCTGGACCCGGAAACCAGCACCAACCGCGAGATCGGCATCAGCTTCGACAACGACCTGGTCGATGCGGGCCTGACCTACTTCCATACCGACTTCAGGAACAAGATCGAGTACGCACCGCTGGGCAGGTTCAACGGCATCTGGTGGACGCGCATGAGCAACGTGCAGCGCGCACGCACCAGCGGCATGGAAGGCAACCTCAATTTCCGCTTCGGCGAGCACTGGCGCTGGCGCACCTCGGCGACCTGGATGAAGGAAGCCAAGAACCTGACCACCGGCCGCAACCTGATCGATACTCCGGAATTCTCTGGCTATTCGTCGCTGGACTGGACGCCCAGTACGGTGTTTTCCAGCAGCCTGTCGGCGCAGTACACCGGCAAGCAGACCGGCACGGCGACGACCTTCCTCAAGGCCTACACGTTGTATGACCTGACCGCGGCCTGGAACGTCAACGAGGTACTGACCCTGCGTGGCGGCGTCAGCAACCTGGCCGACAAGAAGCTGTATGCCGAAGGCTCCACCGACTACTTCGTGGCCGGGCGCAGCTACTTCATGAGCATGACAGCGCGGTTCTGACCGGCGGCGCGCGCCGCGATCGCGCTGGCAGCACGCCAGCGCGATCGGCGGTGTTGCGGATTACTCGCTTTCCAGCGCGGCCGCGGCCGCGTTCTGCGTAGCGGCCGTGCGTGCACGGTCCATCGCTACCGCCAGTTGCTGGCGTGCGAGCAGTTGTTGTGCCTGCACCACTTCAGGTGTCGGCAGGAGCACCGGTCCCGGTGCGTTTTCCGGTGTAGCAGGTGTGGTCATGCAACCTCCATGGACATCCCGCCGCCACCCGGGTTTAGCTGGGGTGGCAGCGGAACTGCGCACCCTATCCTAAAAACAAGGCGGATGGGTGACGGTGCGGCGCCCCGCCGCACCACAACGAACAAGGCGGGCGTCACATTTTTGACGCCGAAGCTTGGATCCTGAATAGGACTTGCCCTATCATGAAAACGTTTTCCAACAGGGATGTTTCCCATGAATACCACTGACCTGTCCCAGTTCAGCCCGAAGTGGCAGTTCCGCTTCAACTTCTTCCGCCAGCACGGCGCCCCCAAGAATCCCGGCTTCAAGCAGGCCTGGAAGGCGCTGTCCTTCGGTGACCGCCTGAAGATCAACCTGAACTTCTTTGCGTTGTTCTTCGGCGCCATCTACCTGTTGATCCTGGGCATGTGGCGCAAGGCACTGGTGTTGATCGGCATCAACATCGTGCTCGCCATCATCACCATGTTCCTTCCGGACGTCGTGGGGCGCATGCTGTTCATCGCCATGAACCTGCTCGTCGCCTCCAGCACCAACTACAGCTACTACCTGGAGAAGGTGGAAGGACGCACCAGCTGGAACCCGTTTGAAGGCATGTTCTGAGCCCTCAGAACTGCGCAGGGATGCGCGGCAAGGATGCAATCGACGCCCGGCCCCCGCCGGGCGTCTTCGTTTGCGGGATCAGGCCGCGCGGCGAGCCGTGGCCACCGGCTCGGCCTGCAGGCGGAAGCGCGAGACCGCCACCGCCAGCTGCTCGGCCTGTTCTTCCATCGCACGCGCGGCGGCACTGGCTTCCTCCACCAGCGCGGCGTTCTGCTGGGTGGTCTCGTCCATCTGCACCACGGTCTGGTTGACCTGCTCGATGCCCGCCGACTGCTCGCGAGAGGCCGCCGAGATCTCGGCCATGATCTCGTTCACTCGACCGACCTGGCCGACGATTTCCTGCATGGTGCGGCCCGCGCCGTGCACCAGCTGCGCACCGGCACCGACCTGCGCCACCGAGGCGTCGATCAGCTCCTTGATCTCCTTCGCCGCACCTGCCGAGCGCTGGGCCAGCGCGCGCACTTCGCTGGCGACCACGGCGAATCCACGGCCCTGTTCGCCGGCACGCGCCGCTTCCACCGCCGCGTTCAACGCCAGGATGTTGGTCTGGAACGCGATGCCGTCGATCACCGAAATGATCTCCGCAATGCGCTGCGACGAGGCCTCGATCTGCTCCATGGTCTGCACCACTCGGCTGACCACCTGCCCGCCTTCGCTGGCCACACCCGCTGCGGAGCCGGCCAGGGTGTTGGCCTGCAGCGCGTGGTCGGCATTCTGGCGCACCGTGGAGGTCAGCTCCTCCATCGAGGCCGCGGTCTCTTCCAGGTTCGCTGCCTGCTGCTCGGTACGGCGCGACAGGTCACTGTTGCCCGCGGCAATCTCACCCGCCGCCAGGCGGATGCTGGCCGCCGACTGCTGGATCTGGCCGACGATCTGGGTCAGCTGCTGCACGGTGCTGTTGGCATCGTCGCGCATCACCGCGAACACACCGTGGAAGTCGCCGTGCATGCGCGCGCTGAGATCGCCTGCGGCGATCGCGCGCAGCAGCGTCGACAGCTCGGCCAGGTTGTGGTCGCTGACCTGCATCATGGTGTTGAGGGTTTCCACCATGCGGCGGAAGTCGTGGTCGAAGCGCAGCGTGTCGCCGCGCACCGCGAAGTCGCCGGCGGCGGCGGCGGCGGCCAGCTGCTGGATCTGATCGTTGATCGCCGCCAGGTTGCTCTTGGTGGTGGCCATCGCAGCGGTGAACACCGCCTTCTCGCCCGGCAGCGCTTCCATGTCCACGCTCAGGTCACCCACCGCATAACGCTGCATCACGTCGACCAGACGCTGGGTGACGGCGTTGCTGGAGGCCACCAGCTGGTTGCTGTCGGCCACCATCCGGCCGTACTCGCCCGGGAACGCCGCGGCGTCCATGCGGTAGCTGAGTTCGCCGGCGTCATGGCGACGCGCCATCTCCGCCTGCGCCGCCATCACCGACTGCAGCTGACCCCGCATGCCCTGCATCGCGTCCAGCAGGCGGCCCACTTCGTCGTTGCTGCGTGCCGGCAGGGTGCTGTCCAGCTTGCCTGCGGCGACGTCGCCGGCCACGCGCACGGCTTCGGCCAGTGGGCGGATCGCCAACCGGCGCAGCAGCACATAGACACCCACACTCAGCGTCAGCGCGGCTACCACGCCAACCAGCAGGGTCAGCCACAGCAGCTGGCGCGCCTCGGCCACGATCACCGCGTGTGGCATCACCACGCCCAGCGCGAAGCGCTGCGGCGCGTCGCCCACGCGCAGCGGCACGTACACGCGCACGTTGCCTGCCGCATCCGGAGTGAAGGCTTCGAACCGGCGGTCGGCGGCGATGTCGGCCAGCATGCTGCGGGTCAATGCGTCGTTGCGCGGCTTGCCGATCTCGGCGGCGTTCGCCGAGGCCAGCACCACACCGTTCGGCGAGAGCAGTTCAACGCGCCCGGCGCCCATCGGCTTCAGCGTGGCCAGGTGCTTCTGCAGCGCCGCCAGCGAGAAGTCCACGGTGAATACACCGAGGAACGTGCCGTTTTCGATGATCGGAGTGCTCAGCGTACTCATCAGCACCTGCTGGCCGGCGATGTCGTAGGCATAAGGTTCACTGACCTTGGGCAGCTTGTCGCGACTGGGCACCACGTACCAGTCGGCCGAGCCGTCAGCGGCTTCGGTGTAGTCGGTCATGGTCGACTGCTGCGGCTTGCCGTCATGCCAGGCCCAGTAGCTCATGTAGCGGCCGCTGGCATCGTGCATCTCGGTATTGGCGAACTCGGCATCCTTGCCGTCGAAGGCGTTGGCTTCCCACATGGTGCTCTTGCCCAGCCATTCGGGATGGCTGCGCAGCTGCTCGCCCAGCACGGCCGCCAGGCTGGCGCGATCAGGCGCGTCACCCCGCGCACGCTGGGCGAGCACGGCCTCGACCATGGCGTCGTTGCTTGCAAAGGCGGTGCCCAGATCGGCCGCGACCTGGCGGGCTTCGGCGGTGGCCTCGCTGGCCATGGTCTGGCGCGAGGCATCGATCAGGCTGGCGCTGGCCTGGCGGTAGATCAGGAACGCGGTCAGGCCGAAGCACAGCAGCGCGATCGCAGCGGTGCCCAGCATCAGCTTGTGGGCGATGCTGCCCGGGCGGCGGGCAGCGGCGGAACGGGGAGAATGCATGGAAGGGTCCGCAAGGCAGTTCAGGACGACCGGCACCGCGAGGGCACCGCGCAGGTGCGCGATCCGTCGCGCAGGCCACCGGCTGCCGGGACCCGCCCGGCGCAGGAAGCGCACCGGGTTAGCGGCCGCCTGCGAACGAGGTTGAGGCGCTCCGCCTGCACATTCCTGAATCTGCTCAGGGTCGGGTCAGGAACCCGCCCCGTTCCGTCCTATTCGGCAACCCGATCCTTGATCCACTGCGCCCGAGGCAACACCTCGATGCTGCCAGCCGCGTACTGCTGCAGCACGTCGTCCGGGCCGAAGCGCGGCTGCCAGCCCAGTGTGCTGCGCATCAGTGCACTGTCGTAGACGCGGTCGATGCTCAACGGCAGCGGCCAGCCGCGGCGCTCGAACTCGGCCAGCAGCAGCGGGGCGCGGCGGGCCAGCACCCGGCGGGGCTGAGTCGCCAGTTCCAGGCAATCCTCGCGCAGGAACGGTGTCGGTGCGCAGGCAATATAGCGTGCGAAGGCAGCGCCCTCATCGTGCAGCAGCGCGGCATGTGCACTGGCCACGTCGCGCGCGTCGATGCCGCGGTGCAGGCGGAACATCGCCATCCGCTCCGGTGGCTCGGGGAAGCAGCGGGCCATGCGCAGCACGCGCACGCTGAAGCCCGGTGCCGCAGCGGCTTCGGCCAACGCCTCTGCCTGCAGCTTGCTGCGATGGTAGATCGTGCGCGGCAACGGCTCGGTATCTTCATCGATCCAGCGGCATCCGCCCGCCACTACCGCATGGCCATACAGCGCCGTGGTGCTGGTCAGCACGAAGCGGCGTGCACCGGCCTCGCGGGCAGCCTGCAACAGGTGTGCGGTCGCCTCCACATTGATCTGCTGGAATACCGCATCCGGCACCAGGCCGACATGAGGTGCGTGCAGGGCGGCGGTATGGATCACCGCATCGACCCCCTGCACCGCCCGCGTCACGGCCTGACGATCGGTGACATCGGCAATGATGCGGGTGGTGGCAAATGGGCTGCGATCCAGCCCCACCACTTCGTGGGCCGCCGCCAGCGCGCCGAAGATCGCACGCCCGATCCGCCCGGAACTGCCGGTCAACAGAATCTTCATTGAGTCCATTCACTCGAAGCGCCCGGGAACTACCGGGATGCTTCGATTCTAGGCACGCTGCATGTCGTCTGCGATAGGGCGCGGTTGCAATTGTGCGTTCATTCTGGCGATGCCGATCGGGCCAGCAGCTGCCGGGCGACGAACAGCGGATCGTCACCGCCTGCCGCATCAGGCGTGACCCCGGTACGTTCCCAGTTGGTTCCGGTACGAAGGTTGATCGGCTGCCGGTCGGGAATGCTGATCTGATAGCCATCCGGCAGCAGCACAGGATCATCGAACATATGTGCCGCGCCGCCACTTCGACTCCCAACGACACGTGCCCGCCCCTGCGCCTGCAGCGAGTACGCGACGAATTCGGCGGCCGAGCCGGTGCGGCGGTCGATCAGCACCACCAGCGGCTTCAGGTACAGCCCCAGGCTCGCCGGTGGCAACGGTACCGGACTGCGTTGGCCACGTTGTTGCAGTGACTGCACCTGGGTGATCTCCGCCGCCAGCAGGGTCCGCACCAGCAGGTCCGCACTGCCGTCATCACCCCCCCCGTTCTGGCGCAGATCGAGCACCAGCCCATCGGTGTCGGCCAGCAGGGTGAAGGCCGCGGCCAGCTTCGGCCGGGCCAGATCGAGCGGATAGAAGGTGCTCAGGCGCAGGTAGCCGATGTTGCCTTCCAGCACCCGCACCTCGCGCACGCCCGCACCATTGCTGCGTGCATCCGCGCGCCAGGCCATCAGCCAGTCATCCTGGCCGGCGCTGGCATCCACCCGCTCGACATGGAAGTGGCCATCGAACACGTCCAGGTCCTGGTTCAGGCGTGCGCTGAACGCCTTGGGGTCCGCGCAGCTGTCCGCATAGCGCTGCTGGGCGGACCAGCCGCGCACCACCTCGGCAATGCGCGCGCCTTCGGCCACGTCCAGGTACTGCGCCTGTATCGCCGTGGCCGCCGCCTGCAGCACCGCGTTCTGGGCCGGGCAGGACGCCGCCAGCAGCGCGCCCAGCATCCACGAAACCGGCATGACCGCACCCCATGTTGATGATATGTAAGTGCTTATATATCATCGCCAGCATGGATCTCCAACACGCCACCCTGGGAACGCTGCTGCGGGCCCTGCTCGACCAGCTCGACCCGGCGGTCGAACAGGCCTACCGCGACCTGAAACTGGACTACCGCCCGCGCTACACCCCGGTGCTGCGCACGCTGATGGCGCAGGGCCCCTGCCGCATCAAGGACCTCGCACTGGCCTGCGGGCTCAGCCATTCGGCACTCAGCCAGACGGTTTCAGCAATGGTGCGCGACGGCTGGCTGCACGCTGCGGTCGGTGAAGACAGCCGTGAGCGCATCCTGCAATTGAGCCCGCGCGCACTGCAGGCGCTGCCGGCGCTGCAGGCGCAGTGGCAGGCCACGGCACGCGCGGCGCGCAGCCTCGATGCCGATCTTGGACAACCGTTGGAGCAGGTGCTGCGCGACGCACTGCAGGCGCTTGAGCAGCGGCCGTTCGCGCAGCGACTGCGCGACACACCCCAGCGCTGAGGCGCCTACTGTTCGGCTGCCATCTCGATTTCACTGAGGAAGGTCCAGCTGCCATTGGCCAACCGCAGCTCGAGCGTGCGGCACTGCGCGGCCAGCGGCGCGGCATTGCCCAGCACGTATTCCTCTTCGGTCGAACCGCTCAGCCCGGCCTGGGTGAATGGCGCCGACAGCACGCCGATGCGGGTTGCGGCAGTGCCCGGCTCAGCGCACATCACCTCCACCGACGTCGGCGTGACGATGCCCCAGGCCGGGCGGGTCATCGTGTGCAGGCCGATCCAGTCCACCCGCCGGCGCTGGCCGAGGTCGATGGTGATGCTGACGTTGCCGTGCACGCCCACCCAGCCGGCATCCATCGGGTTGCGCGGATCCCCCACCCGGCGATCGAACAGTTCATGCCCGGTGCTGTCGGGATAGTTTGCGTCCGGCGCCGTGCTGTAGCTGTAGGTGGTCTGCACCGGATCGACACTGTAGGACGCACCGAGGCCATACAACCCGCGATAGGTGTTCATCATCCGCGGCGATTCGCCATACCCCTGGCCGGGGCCGACCACCTCGGACATGTGGTACTGGTTGAGCCAGGCAACGCGCTTGCCGGCCGAGCGCGCACTCCACAACTGCTGGTTGATGCGCTGCACCGACGCGGAGCGATAGGCACCGGACAGCCCGTTGCCGGTCTCCAGGAACAAGGGGCTGCCATGGTTGAACAGTTCGATGTCGGCCCACAGGCCGCTGGCACCCAGCGCCGCCGACAGCGCCTCGTAGTACGCCTCGGTGGAATGACCCGCGCGATCCCACTGGAACAATCGGGCATGCGAGGCAGCACCGATGCCGTCCTGCCAGATCTGCACGTCCACGCCGGTGGCGGTGCGGAACTGTGCAGCAGCCCGGCCCACGCTGGCCGGATCCACGCTGGATGACGCCAGGTAGGGTGCCACCATCACCGGCCGCGAGGGTGTACTGCCTTTGAGCGCCGTCACGATCGCGCGATAGAACGACGCGCGATCAATCGGCACCTGTGCCGGCTCGTCGGTGATGTACCAGCCGGCGAACGCCGGATGCGATCCGTACTGCTGGCCAAGCTGCGCCAGCGACTGCGCCGCATCCTGTGCCACGGCCGTTGCATTCTGGCCCTGCCAGAAGGTGGCGCACTGCCCCGAACTGTAGGTGGTACCCACCACGACCTTCATGCCGCGCGCGGCTGCCGCATCGAGCACGGTGCCGAGCTTGCCGGGAAAGCCGGCAATCCATTCGAAATCCTGCACACCGCTGGCGCATCCCACGCCGGCACGGGTGGCACGCACCTGACCGAGGATGATCGTGTCGTTGCCGAGGTCCTGCAGTTCATCCAGGAACAGCGGCAATTGCGCGGCTGGCAGCTGTTCGTCGGTGGCCGAATAGCCGACGTGGACGAAGCTGCCGGACAACAGCGGGTTACCTGCATGGACGGAGCCGGCACACGCCAGCAAGGCGATCAATCCAATCCTGTTCATGTTCTACGTCCCTGTCGTGGCCAGGCGAGTGGCGTTGTCGCGCATCCTATCAACAGCGGCGGTGGCCCCATCACGATCATCGGTGGATGCGCGCGTGCTTCGACGCAAGGCTCCATCCTCACCCTGTCCCCTGCGGCCTTGCTGCTGCAGTTGTGCGAGAGAACTTCCGCATTGCAGCGCCCGCCTGAATGGCTGCGTGATCGGTCCCGTGCGCAGGGCGCGTGAAAACCGTGGCGAAGATGGCGACCTGGACTTAGCGTGCGATGGCCAAGCATGGATGCTGCCGTCTACGAAGGCGGCGTCCACACTGCAGGAGATTTCACATGACTGAGCAGAACCCGCGCAGTTCCAACCGGGGCTTCGCATCAATGGACCAGGACAAGCAGCGCGCGATCGCTGCCAAGGGCGGGCGTGCCGCACATGCCTCCGGCAACGCGCATGAATTCAGTCCGGCCGAAGCACGTGTCGCAGGCCGCAAGGGCGGCGAGGCGATCAGCCGCAACCGCCAGCACATGGCCACGATCGGTCGTGAAGGTGGGCACGCTCGCCACGCCAATGCGCGCCAGCAGCAACAGCAGCCACACGAGATCGAACGCACGGCAGAGGGCCCGCAACGCCAGCAGGGCTGAACGCTGCGCGTCAGGCTGGTGCGCGCTGGCGATACAGACCCAGCGCAGCAAGCAGGACCAGCGCACCGGCCACAGCCATCGCCCAGCCGAAACCACTGGCCATCGCACTGCGATACCACGCCAGTGTCTGCGGCGTGGCGTGCATCGAGCTTGGTTGCAGGATCAGTTCGCGCGCCTGTGCCACCAGCCCCCTCTGCCCGGCCGCCTGCGCGGAAACGGCGAAGTGCTGCACGGCGCGCTGGCCCATCAAGCTGCCCAGCAGCGCGATGCCCAGGCTCATGCCTGCCTGGCGTAACGCGTTCATCGTGGCTGAGGCGATACCCGCGCGCTCGACCGGCGCGCTGGCCATGACCGCCATGCCGGTTGCCGGCACTGCCAGCCCCATGCCAATGCCAAGCAGCACCAGCACAGCGCTGGCAAAAGCACGCGACGTAGCCGGTTCGAACGTGGCCATCGCGCACAGCGCTATTCCGGCCAGGGCGTAGCCCAGCACCAGCGCGGCATGCAGCCCGAGGTGGGCGACCAGACGACCGAACAACAGCGAGACGACCCCCATCAACAGGAACTGCGGAGCCAGCTGGGAGCCGGCCTGCGCAGCGCTGTGGCCCTGCGCCTGCTGGAAGAACAGCGACAGGAAGAACAGGCTGGCATAGGCAGTGAAGCCCAGCACGAACGATGCCAGGTTGAACATGCCGAAGCGGCGGTCGGCAAACAGGTCCAGCGGCAGCAATGGGCGTACAACCCGGCGTTCAACGATGCCGAACAGGATCAGTCCGGCGGCTGCGACGCCCAGCGCCAGCAGGGTCACCGGCGCCAGCAGGCCATGCTCGCCGATCGCGATCAGGCCATAGCTCAGCGCACCCAGCGCGACGATGCTGAGCAGCTGCCCGGCGGGGTCCAGTGCGGCGTGCTGCGGATGCCGCCGCTCCGGAATTCCCCAGACGCCCAGCGCCAGCGCGAGCAGGCCCAACGGCAGGTTGATCAGGAAGATGCTGGGCCATCCGGCGCGCTGCACCAGCACGCCGCCCAGCAGCGGGCCAAGCACCAGGGCCAGCGCACTGAACGCGGACCAGCCACCGATCGCACGTGCACGTTGGCGCGCATCGGGAAACGCATGGCTGAGGATCGGCATTGCGGCGGGAATCAACAATGCGCCCGCGATGCCCTGCACTGCGCGCCCGGCCACCAGGGTTCCAAGATTGCCGGCACAAGCGCACAGCAGGGACCCCAGCGTGAAGGTGGCGACGCTGAGCAGCCACATCCGCCGATGACCGTAACGATCCCCAAGCGGCCCCGCCGACAGCATCAACGCCGACAACGCGATCGCGTAGGCGTTGATCACCCATTGCAGGCCGGCCATGTCGGTGTGCAACGCCTGCTGCAGGGTCGGCAGGGCGACGTTGACGATGCTGATGTCCAGCGAGGCGAGGAATGTGCCGAGGTAGGCGGCCAACACCAGAGCCGGACGTTGGAAACGCTGCATGTGTGGATCCCGGGGGAGGACGTGCGCGCATCGTAGCCACTGACTGACCGTCGGTCAATGACCGGCGGTCAGTCAATGCCGAAGGACAGCTAGAATGCCCACCGTCGCACCCGGACCTTGCCCACCATGCAGACCCCAGCTGTCGCCAGGCCCCGCACCAAGCCTGCGGAAACCCGCCAGGAAGAACTGATGGACGCCGCGCAGGCACTGTTCCTGTCAAAGGGAGTGGACGCCACCACCATCAGCGACATCGTCGCCGCGGCTGATGTGGCCAAGGGCACCTTCTATACCTACTTCGCCTCGCGCACCGAGATCCTGCAGGCGCTGGCGCAGCGCTACACGCGGCAGTTCATGGAAGCGGTCGACCAGGCCGTGCAGCAGCACCCCGTCGGCGATGGCGTAGCACGCCTGCGCGCCTGGATCCGCGCCAACATCGAACTTTACGTGCGCACCCATGCACTGCACGACGTGGTGTACGCCAACCATCATCACCACAAGCGCGGCAACGCCGAACGCAATGCAATCCAGCAGCAGCTGCTGGGCATCCTCGAAGCGGGCAACGCCGCCGGTCTGTGGCAGCTTCCGGCGCCGCAGGTTACCGCCTCGTTGATCTACGCCGGCGTGCACGGCGCTACCGACGACCTGATCGCCACACCGGCACAGGATGCCGATGCGTTCATCGAAGCCGTGCAGGCCGATTGCCTGCGCATGGTCGGCGTGCCACCGGCCGGTGCCAAGCGGCGCTGACGAACCGTCTGTCGCTCAGCTATGGGCGAGGATGTTCAACAACCGCCCGAACGGGTCACGGACGAAGAAGCGACGCACGCCCCAGGGCTCATCGGCTGGGCCATATTCCAGCGGGATGCCGGCCGCGCGCATGCGCTCCAGTACCTGCTGCAGATTGTCCACTTCGATCGACAGATCCGGCACTGCGGTGCCGGACCCCCCTTCACTGGCAAAGCTGACCTGCGCCAGCGCGCTGCCCTCGCCGCCGTGGGTGACGATCCAGCCGTGGTCCATCACCACCGGCATGCCCAGCAGCTCGCCATAGAACACTGCGGCACGCGCAGGATCAGGCGTGGCGATGTTGGCGACGACACGTTTGACGGCCATGTGCAGCGGCTCCGATGCGATTCCCCATCCTCGCCGCTGCGTGCATGGCCTGCAAGCGGGCTGCGCTGAAACAGAAGAGCCCCGTCGGTGACGGGGCTCGTCATCAGTCCTGCTGCCACTGCTTACACAGCGCCGCAGCGATCCATGACGCAACGATCGTATTCGTACTGGCATTCCATCGCATCACCGCCACCGGACAAACAGGCCTGGTAAGCCTTCCAACAGGGAAGATCGCATGGCGGAATCGGCCCGGCCACAGCAACCGAACCGCTGCAGGCCAAGGCGAACACGGCACCTACGATCATTTTCCTGAAAGTACGCATCGACATCACTCCTTGATAAGCCTGGTGAGCCCAGGCCGGGCCACGGTAGCGGGGTTTCCCGGAGATGGAGTGAACACGCGCGTCACGAAACATTAACCTGTTCATTAAATTTTCTTCACACCACTGGGGGTGATCGGCGCGCTGCGGGGTTAACGGCCTTGTTGTCCGTCAATCAAGGAAGTTGTCCGATGAATCACCCGCTGCACGGCCGTTCGTCCCGCTCCCGTTCTCCGATGCACAGCCGCCTCGCACTGGCGGTCACCAGCACATTGCTGCTTGCCAGCACGTTGCCCGCGATGGCCAACGACTCATTCGAGGTCTGGCAACAACAGCGCCAACTGCAGGCGGCGTGGGCACAACCGGCCACTGCGGCGATCCCGTCCGCAACCACCCCGTTGCCGATTGCAGCCCCCGCAGCGGCGGCCAGCAGCACGACGACCCTCGGCAATCCGGGCGATCCAGCCAGCTGGCGTACGAACGAATTCAATGCCGACTGGGGCCTGGCCGCGACCAACGCGGACCACGCCTATGCGCGGGGCCTGACCGGTACCGGCATCCGCCTGGGTGTGTTCGACAGCGGCACCGGCCTGGACCATCCGGAGTTCGCCGGGAAGAACCATCGCAGCCTCCGTCTGGCCGATGTGTTGGCAAATGGCAGCCTGTGCGGAAGCGAGGTACTTGCCGGCCCGGATGCCTGCTTCACCAGTGACGGCAATCAGGTCGCCATCGATTACACCCTCATTGATCCGGCCTACAGGGACCTGCTCAATCGCAACGGCTACTTCGAGGGCCCGGGCTACAACGTGCACGGCACCCACGTATCCGGAACCATCGCCGCCAACCGCGACGGCAACGGAATGCACGGCGTCGCGTTCGGGGCGGACCTCACCGTGGCCCGCCTGTTTGCCAACAGCGTGAACTACCTGACCGTCGTCGAGCGCAATGGCGGACTGTATCTGGACAGTAAATCGGTTGCCGGGCTGGGAGCCTCCGACTCGATCTTCCCGCAGCTATACGCACAGCTCAACGAACAGCACGTCCGCGCAGTCAACCACAGTTGGGGCCTGACCAACGAACCGGACACTGCCGAGAAGCTCGACTTCTATCTGTCGCATCCGGATCTTGCGGACAGCCTCGGCGCGATAGCAGAAGGCTCACGTACCCGCGGCCTGATCCAGGTATGGGCTGCGGGAAACACCGACTCGGTCAATCCCTCGCCAGAGCAGGCGCCGATCGCGGGCATGTATGCATCGATGCCACGCGAATTCACTGACGTCGAGCCGTACTGGTTGGCCGTAGTCAACGTCAACCAGGCGCTGGAGCTGAGCAATCGCTCGATGCGCTGCGGCCTGGCCGCGAACTGGTGCCTGGCCGCGCCTGGTTCGAACATCAATTCGACCGTCTATGGCGAAGATTCGGTCATCGATGCCAGCCCCCGCGAGGACAATGGGAATGTGATCCTCGAGGTCTCCGGCCAGGCCCCAACGTATGCCTACGGGAACCTGAGCGGCACCTCGATGGCCGCACCCCACGTCACCGGTGCACTGGGCCTGTTGTTCGAACGCTTCCCTTATCTGGACAGCGCCCAGGTGCGCGACGTACTGCTGACCACCGCGCGCGATCTTGGCGCACCGGGCATCGATGATGTCTATGGCTGGGGCCTGATGGACCTGCGCAAAGCCATCGAAGGCTACGGCTCGCTGCGCGTGGATACCAACGTGGTGATGAACCAGAAGGCCGGTGGCCTGAAGGTCTGGGAAGGCGATGCCTGGGACGACTGGACCAACGACATCGGTGGCCCCGGCAAGCTGACCAAGTCCGGCATCGGCTGGCTGCGCCTGAGCGGTGACAACACTTTCAACGGCGCGGTACTGCAGGACGGTACGCTGGAATTGAATGGCGCCAACACGCTCACGTCTGCGGTCGAGGTCCAGGGTGGCCAGTTCCTGCTCAATGGCAGCCTGGTCTCCACCGCGCTGAACACCACCGGGGGCGTGAGCACGGTCAGCAGCAGCGGCCTGCTGAAGGACAGCAACCTGACCGTCAACGGTGGCGTGGTGTCCTTCAACGGTACGCAGACCGGCGGCACCACCACGGTCGGTGCCAACGGCCTGCTGAAGGGTGTCGGTACGCTCGGCAGCACCCACGTCGACGGCATCATCGCGCCCGGCAATTCGATCGGCACGCTGACCATCAACGGCAACTACGTACAGGGTGCAACCGGCGTCTATGCTGCCGAACTTGCTCCGGGCGGGCGCAGTGACCAGCTGCACGTGACCGGCACCGCCACCCTCGGCGGCACCCTGATCGCACTGCCGGAGCCGGGTACCTACTACCTCGGCGAGCAGTTCAATTTCATCCGCGCCGACGGCGGTGTCAGCGGCCAGTTCGCGAAAACCGACTTCAGCGCGTTCTCGCCGTTCCTGCAGTTCAGCCTGGCTTACGGTGCCAATGGCACCCGCATCGACGTGGCCCGTGGTGCGTCGCTCGCCAGTGCCGCCGCCACGCCGAACCAGCGTGCGGCCGCGGCGGCGGCCGATGGACTGGCAATCAACCAGGGCCTGCCCAAGCCGCTGACCCAACTGTTCCCGCAACAGGTCGGTGGCGTGCTCGATGGCCTCAGCGGCGAGCTGCATCCGGCCACGGCACTGGCCCTGGTCGAGGGCAGCCGCCATGTGCGCGATGCCGCACTGTCACGCCGTGCCGGTGCAGCCGCACCGGGATCCGATACGGGTGATGCCACCGGTGCCTGGGTGCAGGCGCTGGGCGGCAACAGCAAGCTGGATGGCAACAGCAACACCGCGCGCACTGATGCCAACAGCAATGGCCTGCTGGTCGGCATCGACCGCGAGTTCGGTGGCTGGCAGATCGGCGTGCTGGCCGGTACCGGCCGCACCGACGTGAAGCAGCAGGAGCGTCGTGCCAAGTCGAAGATCGACAACACGCACTTCGGCGCCTACGCCAGCCACACCTGGGGCGGGTTCGGCCTGCGCGGTGGCGTGGCATGGAGCCGCAATGAAGTGAAGAGCACGCGTGATGTTGCCTTCGCAGGCTTCAGCGACAGCCTGAGCGCGCGCTACAACGCACATACACGCCAGGCCTTCATCGAAGCGGGCTACCGTTTCGGCAATGCGGAAGGTGGGCTGGAGCCGTACCTGCAGGTCGCCCGCGTGGAAGTGGACCTGAAGCAGATCAACGAGCGTGGCGGCGCGGCGGCACTGCACGGCAAGGTGGACGACACCGGCACCACCATCGCCACCGCTGGTCTCCGCTTCGACAAGGGTCTGAAGGCATCGTTCCAGCAGGACAGCTGGTTGCACCTGCGTGGCGGTGTCGGCTACCGCCGTGCCTCCGGCGACCGCAGCCAGGTGGCCAACCTCGCCTTTGCCAACAGCAGCACCACGTTCGCGGTCGAGGGTGCTCCGATTGCCGACAACGCCGTCGTGGCCGAGCTGGGCCTGGCGGCGTGGCTGACCCCGCGGCAGCAGCTGGAGCTGGGCTACAGCGGTCAGTTCGGCAGTGAAAGCCGCGACCATGGCGCCACTGCACGCTGGTCCGTCCGCTTCTAAACACGTGTTCTCTTGACGGGTTGGGGCGGCCTCGCGGCCGCCCCTTTTTTTGCCCGCCATCCAGCGCTATGTGCGGTGCCGCAGCGCGGCGGTACCTGCCAGGCTGGCAAGTGGCAGCAGCAACCCGTAGGCCACCAGCGGCCACACGGTATCGCCGGGCAGCACCAGGGTAACCAGCGTGCCGATGCCTGCCACGATCAGGCTCTGCACCGCGTAGTACAGAGCCACCGCCGTACCCGACGCATCGGCGAAATCACGCAGCGCGCCGCTTGCGGCCACCGAAACCACCATCACCAGCCCCACCGCGATGCCCCACATGGGCAGCACCACCGCGATGAACGAGGGAGGCCACGCTGCGGCCAACGCCATCAGCAGCACCCCGGCCACCATCACCCACAGGCCGCGCAGGAAGGTACCGCGCACGTTCCAGCGGGCAATGCACACGTGCGCCATCCGCGCCGTGACGATCATCACCAGCGCCACCGTGGCGAAGGCAAGGCTGAACGACAGGGGCGAGTACTGCATGCGTCCGACCAGCAGCCGGGGCGCGACCGAGAAGAACACGAAGAACATGCCCATGCCCGCACTGAAGCCCAGCGTGTAGACCCAGAACGCGCCGCTGCCGAGGATGCGTCGTACCGCCGGTCGCGACGCGTCATGGCACCGCGGGCGGGTTTCCCGCCAATGCCGTACCGCGCGCATGCCGGCGATCATGCCCAGTGCGCCGAGCAGAACGAAGATCGCGCGCCAGCCAACCGCGCCTGCCAACAGTGCGCCGAGGATCGGCCCCAGTGCCGGCACGAAGGCCAGCATCGAGGCGAACAGCCCATACAGCGACGCACCTTCGGGTGTATCGGCATACACGTCACGGACCGTGGCAAAGGTCGCCACCAATGCCGCCGACGCCCCCACCGCCTGTACGGTCCGCCAGGCCAGGAATGCTGCGCCGCTGCTGGACATGGCCAGCGCAAACGACGAAAGCGCGAACAGCAACGCCCCCAGCAACAGGACCGGCCGCCGCCCGATGCGGTCGGACAACGGGCCGAACAGCAACTGGCCCAGGCCGAGCACCAGCAGGTAGATGCTCAACGTCAGCTGCACCACCGTCGGTGATGTCTGCAGTGCCCGCGGCATCACCGGCACCACAGGAAGATAGATATCCATGGCCAGCGAGGCCAGGAGGTCGAACGGCGCCATCAGCACAATGGCCGATGGCGGCGGGTGGGCCCAACGCGGGGCCTGTCGATTGAACATGGGGAGTCTCCGCCCAGAGTGAATCCGGCGGTGATCCATCCACTTCGCGTGCATCGCAGGGATGATCACCGCAACAACGTCTGCATCGTTGTTGCGGCTCAGCGAACTGTCTGCGGACCGTTCCCGTTGTTCATGATGTCCATCGAATGCAAATGCAGGTGGCGCAAGTGTAGCAATCGTCCACCTGCCGCGCGGCGCTCAGGCCAGGGGCAACATGTCGATGCGCCGGCACGGCGTCTCCTTCACCTGCTCGATCAGCCGTCGCACCACAGGCGAGGACTCCGCCCGCCGGTACTGCACAGCGATGGTCGAGACGATGGTGGGGCCGGCCAGTGGCAGATAGATCATTCCGGGCAGCACCAGCGTGCGTTGCAGTACCGATGGCACGATCGCCACCGAACCAACGCCGACCGACACCTCGGCCAACACCGCCGCCAGATGCCCGGGCTGGGAACGGATACGTGGAATGAACCCGCCGCGGCGCCCGACTTCCATTGCGCCCACCGGCTGCTCCGGCATGACGAAGCTTTCCCGGGCCAATGACGCCGGCTGTACCGGCGCGCGGGCCTGCGTCAGCGGATGGGTTTCCGGCAGGGCCACGCAGAACTGGTCTTCGACCAGGGTGTGTTCGCCGAAACTGTCGGGTACATCCATCGGAGGCCGGCAGAACACCACATCCACCCGGCCTTCCTGCAGCAGCTGCGGGAGCTCGCCCATCGGCCATTCGCTTACCTGCAGTTCCACGCCCGGGTAGCGGCTGCGGAACCGGCTGAGCTGATCCTGCAACGCACCGGCATACAGCGCCGAGCCGACGTAGCCGATCTCGATCTTGCCGATCTCACCCCGCCCGGCGCGCCGACCCAGGGTTTCGGCCTGTTCGAACCGGCGCAGCACATCGCGGGCTTCCGCCAGGAACACCTCGCCTGCGGAGGTCAGCAGCACTTCGCGCCGGCCGCGGTCGAACAGGCGCGTGCCGAGGCGACGCTCGATGTCCTGGATCTGCACGCTCAGCGTGGGAGTGGCGATCCCCAGCCGCAGGGCCGCGCGACCGAAGTGCAGTTCCTCGGCCAAGGTGACGAAGTACTCCAGGTGACGGCGTTCCATGGGCGGCATTTCGTTAGGTTCAAGCTAACGTAACCAGAAAACACCGAGAATGAAACAAACACCGATCATTGCTGGAATGGCGGTCCTCTCTTCGTGCGAGTGACCGGTGCCGCCCTCCCCTCCCTCTTCGCCTGCACGGCACACGCTGCCTGACGCGATCCTGCTGGTGGCCTCGCTGGGCTGCACGATGACCGTGCTGGAGACCAATGCCGTGGCGGTCGCACTGCCCAGCATCGCGCGCGACCTGCACGCCGGATTCGCCGATATCGAGTGGGTGATCAGTGCCTACATCCTGTCCTTCACCTCACTGCTGCTGCCCGCCGGTGCTGTCGCCGACCGCTACGGCCGCCGCCGGGTGCTGCTGATCGGCATCAGCCTGTTCGCCCTCACTTCTCTGCTCTGTGCACTGGCGCCCGGTGCCACCCTGCTCTACCTGGCGCGGGCACTGCAGGGCATCGGTGCTGCTTTCCTGCTGGCGCCCTCGCTGTCGATCATCGGCCACACCTACCACCAGGGGGCCGCCAAAGACACTGCATGGGCGTTCTGGGGCACAGCCATGGGCGTGATGATGGTGCTCTCGCCACTGATCGGCGGCCTGCTGTCCGCGCTCTGGGGCTGGCGCGCGGTGTTCATTGCGATCCTGCCGTTCCTGGGCCTGCTCGGCTACGGCACGCTGCGCTGGATACCCGAGTCGTCCGACAGCGCGGTCCGCCCGCTCGACCCGCCCGGCATCATCACCTTCAGCGTTGCCATCTTCGGCATCGTGTTCTTCCTGGTCGAAGGACTGGCAAAAGGATGGTCATCGGCGCCGGCGCTGAGCGGGCTGGGCCTGGCCATCATCATGGCCGCCGCCTTCGTCATCGTTGAGCGGGCACGGTCACATCCCATGGTCGATCTCGGGCTGCTGGCCAGTCCACGTTTCGTCGGCGCACTCATTGCCATGGTCGGCTATTCGGTCAGCGCACAGGTGATGGCGTCGATGCTGCCGCAGTACCTGCAGAACGGCATCGGCCTGGGCGTACTGGCTGCGGGTGCCGGCATGCTCCCGTTCGCTGCGGCGATGCTGCTGTTTCCCAGCGTGGGCCGCCGGCTCGGTCGCCATCTGAACAGTCCGGCGGTGCTGGCGATCGGGCTGTCGATCACTGCCGCGGGCAATGCCGTGGCCGGACTGGCCGCGTGGCAGCATCTGCCCTGGCTGGCATTCGTCGCAATGGTGGTGATCGGTGCCGGCGGCGGCATCCTCAATGGCGAGACATCCAAAGCCATCATCGGCGCGGCACCGCGCGAGCGGGCCGGCATGGCCTCCGGCATCAGCGCGACCACGCGCTTTGTCGGCATCCTGCTCGGATTCACCGTGCTGTCCAGCGCCTTGAGCCTGGGCATCCGCAACGCACTGTCGGCTGTGGTTCCCGCGCGCGAGGTACTGTCGATGGCCGATGCGATCGCTACCGGCACCTTCACCGGTGCGCGCAACATGGCCTTCGCACAGGCGATCTACAGCCACGGATTTGCCAGTGCACTGCGGACGTCGGCCATTGCCGCGCTGCTGGCCAGCCTTGCGGTGTTGCTGCTGGGCCGTAGTCCCGCACAGCGATGACGCTGGAGCGCGGATTACGAAGTTGGCCGGGGCAGCCACGCTGCCCCGACCGTGGCGGCCCCGGGGAGAAGGCCGCCGATGATCGTCAGGCCGCCTTCATGGCGTGCTTGCGCGCCCGCATCACGTTGTGGCATTCCTGCACTTCGGGCAGCAGCTGGGTGACTTCCTGGCGCACGGCCGGCGGCAGTTCGTTGTCCTTCAGCACGTCCTTGAACGCGCCAAGCAGCCGGTCTTCCGACTCTTCCAGCTCGGCCACGTAACCATAGTTGGTGTCGCCGAATGCAGCGCGCACCTTGCCGTAGAACTGCTGCATCGACCCGACCATGGTGCCGTGCTCGGCGGGCTTGCCGCCGCTGGCGGCGACCGAACTGCTCAACGCGGCGACGATGCGGCCCTTGACGCCGGCAATGCGGGTGAACAGGGCCGACAGTTCGGCATCCTTCACCTTGGTCGCAGCTTCTTCGTAGAACGACTTTCCGTCCCGGGCAATCTCGATCAGGTCGTTGAGGCGATGTTCGATGGTGGACTGGGTGCTCATGGAATCGCTCCTGTGTGCTCGATGGTCTATGGAGAATGACAGCGCGAGTGCGTTGCCTTCGGGATCACTGTGGAGGTTTGAATGTGCCGGTTGGGTGAGTACGAATTGATGCATGCATCACCACCCTCAACGCGTCCTGACTCCTTCATCCCATCGCATTTCCGCGTTCACGGCATCTGAGCAGAACGCCCACGATTCACCAGGGCGCGATGACGATGATCAGCGCCACCAGCAGTGCGATGGCAAGCACCAGCAACAGCACATGCCACTGCTTCCACGTGGGTTTTGGTTTACCGGGGGTATTCATCGGATGTCTCCTGGAGTCTGTCATCGGCCCGCAGCCAGACTGAAGCAGGGCACCCCCGGTGCGCGTCGCGGTTTCGTGCATGGCTTGTGCATGAACGCTGTATCCAGCGCGCGACGATAACGCGTCCATAACGTAATCGAGTTGTAAACGGAATGTTAGGTTCCTTCCGATTCCGCACAGCGGAGTTTCAGATCGGTTTCCACGCAGCTATGCGGAAACCCATTCAACTGGATTTGGAGAGAGCCAAATGCATTACAAGTACACCCTGCTTTCCCTGGCAGTGGGCACGGCCCTGGCCGCCGCCTGGTCACCGGCCGCGCATGCGCAGGATGACGGCGACAAGACGCCGAAGAACCTCGATCGCATCCAGGTTACCGGCTCTGCCATCCGCAGCGTGGATATCGAAACGCAGCAGCCGATCATCGCCATCACCCGCACGATGATCGAGCAGCAGGGCTTCACCACGATCGCCGACCTGCTGCAGAACCTGACGTCCACGGGCGCGCCGGCGATCTCCCGCGCACGCGCATTGTCGTCCGGTGAAAATGTCGGCGGCTACTACGTCGACATCCGTAATCTGGGCGCCACGCGCACGCTGGTGCTGGTCAATGGCAAGCGCCTCGGTGCGACCACCAGCGGCCTGCAGGATCTCAGCCAGATTCCGATGAGCGCGGTGGAACGCATCGATGTCCTGAAGGACGGCGCCTCCTCGCTGTACGGTTCGGATGCGATCGCTGGCGTGGTCAACATCATCACCCGCAAGAACTACGAAGGGCTGGAAGTGTCCATGCAGCACGGGCAGTTCAGCCAGGGCGATGGCAAGGACAGCACGTTCTCGCTGGTGACCGGCGCCCGTGGAGAACGTGGCGGATACACCCTCGCACTGGAATACCAGAAGTCGGATCCGGTATTTGCCCGCGACCGCGAGTTCTCCCGGTACGGCGGCGCCGGCCCCAATTACCCGGGCGCGGACTGGAGCAACATCAGCCAGAACGGTTCGTGGTGCGACCCGGCGCTCTACAAGTGCAACACCGGTGACGCGGTGTTCAAGACGCTCAACCGTGGCGGCGACCCGAAGAATCCGAACGACTACCACCCGATCACGCCGGCCGAGTTCGCCAACGGCAACGACCAGATGCACCTGCAGACCGGCATCGAGCGTCGCTCGCTGTTCCTCAGCACGGACTACGCGCTGAGCGACCAGATCAAGTTCGCCGCCGACATCGGCTACAACGAGCGCACCACCGACCAGCAGATCGCGGGCTACCCGTACCAGTCGACCAAGTTCGGCACGCCCCTGGACGCAGCCAGCGTATTCAATCCGCTCGACCACGGCATCGCGTTCAATCGCCGCCTGTGGGAAGTGCCGCGCACGACCGAAAGCAAGCTGAAGTCGCTGCGCATTGCACCAAGCCTGTCCGGCTACTTCGAACTGGGCGCCAAGACGTACGACTGGGAAGTCGGTGCGCTGTTCAACCGCAATGAAGTCACAAAAACAGGCCGTGGCGACATGAGCCTGATCGCTTCCCGGCAGGCATTGGGGCCCTCCTACCTCGATGCCAACGGTGTGGCCCGGTGTGGCACGGCGGCATCGCCGGTCACGGGCTGCCTGGCCTGGAATCCTTTGCTGCCATACGGTGTCGCGGGGGCTGGCTCTCTCTCCGATCCCGAACTGCAGCGCTTCTTGTTCCCGACGTTCAACGATACCGGCATCACCAAGACCCGCAGCTATTTCGCCAATATCTCCGGGCCAGTGATCGAACTGCCTGCCGGTGACCTGTCCGTCGCTCTGGGTTACCAGTACCGCAAGGAAGAAGGCCGCTTCGTGCCCGACGCCTTTGCCCAGTCGCGCCAGAGCACGGCACTGGGCGCATCCACCACCTCGGGTGAGTACAGTCTCAATGAGTTCTTCGCCGAAGTGAACGTGCCGGTGCTGCGTGACCTGCCGTTCGCCAAGGAACTGACCGTGAACCTGGCCACGCGCTATTCCGACTACAGCAATTTCGGCAACACCACCAATTCCAAGGCCAGCTTCGCCTGGCGCCCGATCGAGGAATTGATGATCCGCGGCACTTTCGCCGAAGGCTTCCGCGCCCCGAGCATCTCCGACCTGTATGGTGGAATGGGGACCAGCTTCGAAACCTATGTCGATCCCTGCGGCACCGGCGCCACCAACAGCGTCAACGGCAACGCTGCCTGCAACGCTGCCGGCGTCCCGCTGGGCTACCAGCAGCTGAACCAGAGCCTGAAGCCCTGTGCCAGCTATCCGTGTGCCACGCCCGACGAATTCACCACCGGCTCCAACGCGAAGCTGCGACCGGAGGAGTCCAAGAGCAAGACCGTGGGCGTGGTCTGGAGCCCGCGCTGGGTCGATGGCCTGGACATCAACCTCGACTGGTACAGCTACAAGATCACCAACATGATCATCGAGGACAGCGTCGACCGCATCCTGCGTGACTGCTACGTGCTGGGCAATTCCTCGCGCTGTGGCAGCATCAGGCGCGCTGGCGATGGCCACATCACCAGCATGTTCTACGGCCTGGCCAACCTGGGCTCGATGGAAACCGAAGGCTGGGACCTGGGCATCCACTACCGCCTGCCCGAGTTCTCGTTCGGCCGCTTCACCATCGACCTGCAGAACAGCTATGTCTCCAAGTACGACGAGGAGAACCAGAACTCGGCCGGCGACACCATCATGATGGGCCGGATCGGTCGGCCGGGCATCTTCCGCCTGCGCTCGAACCTGGGTGTGAACTGGCAGCTTGGCAACTTCAGCACGCAGTACACGGTGCGCTACTACTCCGGCATGGCCGAAAGCTGCGTGCCGAACCGTCCGTGCTCGCTGCCCGATCGCTACGCCTACGGAGAACCGGATGCGTTGCGCAAGGTGGGCTCCAATGCCTTCCATGACATCCAGGTCAGCTACAAGCTGCCGTGGGACGGTACCGTGGCGCTGGGTTCGAACAACGTGTTCAACCACCAGGGCCCGATCATGTTCTCCAAGCCGTCCAGCTCCTTCCCCTACTACGGCGGCTTCGATATCGGCCGCACCGTGTACGTGAAGTACTCGCAGCGCTTCTGACGGGCATGTCCGTGCTCGTGGCCGGCGGAAGGGGAGTCCGCCGGCCACGATGCACACCACATCCACCCAATCTCCATCGTTTTTCGACGGAATCTCCAAGGTTCCCGGCAACACTTGATGTCATGACGGCTAAGGAGCAGGACCGCATGGATCGCCACGCGCCCCGACGCTGCACACCCGTCTCCAGGTTCACCACTGAATGTGGCGATGTGGCCGGGTTCCGACCCTCCGGACGTGCCGCCGCAAGGGAAGTACGAGATGACGACGGCAGTTCGCACCGGCCTGACCGACCTGGTCGCTGACGCGCAGCGGTACCTGCGCAGGATTCTCCCCGGGCTGGCCTCGGCAGTGCATCCACTTGCTTCATTGCACGCCATTCCCCACGCAATGGCATCGCGCTACCACCTCGCCGGACTGATGCTGTACGGGGAAACCCCCGCCATGCTCGCCGTGGCCCGCGAGCCCGGCGAATCCAGCACCCGTGTGATCCAGGATGTACGCTGCCTGCGCTCTGCTGCGAATGCACTGGTGCTGTACGTCTCTCCCTATCTCACGCCGACCCAGCGCCGCTTCCTTGTCGAGAACCACATCGACTTCGTCGTCCCGCACACCCAGTTGTTCGCGCCCAGCCTGGCCATTGAGTTCCGCGACGCCCCTGATCATGAGAAGAAGGCCATCTCGCTGCTGCCTTCGGCGCAGGCCGTGCTGATCCACGTGCTGCTGAGCGGCCAGTCGCGCTGGTGGTCGCCGCGCGAGATCAGTGCTGCCGCCGGCTACACCTCGATGACGGCGTCGCGCCTGTCGGCCGAACTGGTTGGTCGCGGCCTGGTTGAACGCTCCACCGGTGGCCGCGAGCGCTTCCTGAAGCTGGCCGGCAACCGCGACGAGGTCTGGGCCAGGGCGCAGCCGTTCCTGCGTTCCCCCATCCTGAAGGAAGTGGATGTCTACTGGGGCCCGACCGCCGAGGCGCTCCGCGATGCCGGGCACCCGGCGCCGACGGCGGGCCTCGATGCGCTTGCTGACACGTCACCGCCCGCGATCGGCGGCACCCGCGCGCTGCACATCGATGCGTGGCGGTTGCTGGGTACACTTCCCATGCCCGGCCCGGACTGCGCCCAGAGCGCACGGTTGCAGATCTGGGCCTATCCGCCGGCATTCACCAGCATCGGCGATGTGGTTGACCCGCTTTCGCTGTATCTCAGCCTGCAGGGCAAACGCGGCCATGATGCAGAGGCGCTGGAACAACGGGTGGAACAGGCGCTGAGCGGGGCCACATACCCCGCATGACCGAAGCCCTATGCGGGCTGCTCGCTCGGCACCGCAGCAGCGCGCCTGGCGCTGTACTCGGCCAATACCACGCCGGACACCGCCAGCAGGCCACCGCCCAGTACCCAGCCACTGAGCGATTCGCCCAGCAGCAGCACGGCCAGCGCGGCGGTCACGATCGGCACCAGGTTGAAGAAGCCAGAGACGCGCGCAGCGCCCAGGCGTGAAAGTCCGGTCATCCAGGTCAGCGGCGCCAGGATCGAGGCACAGACCGCCGCGAAGCCGATGCAACCAACGGCGGTCAGATTGCTCACCCCGGTACCGACCAGCAACTGCAGTGGCAGCAGGATCAGCGAGGCCGCCGTGGCCTGCAGGAACAGCGACTCCAGCACCGACAGCGGAATCTTCCAGCGCTGCATCAGCACGTTGTAGGCGGCGAAGGCCAATGCGCCGATCAGCATGATCGCGTCTCCGCGGTTCAGGCCCTGCGCCGCCAACCCTGCCAGGTCGCCCTGCGATACCACCGCCACCACGCCGGCGGTGGAGATCACCGCGCCAAGAATGGAAGCACCACGCACCGGATGGCCCATGAACACGCGTGACAACGCCAGCGCGATCAACGGAATCAGCGCCTGGATCACCCCCATGTTGGTGGCCGAGGTGAAGTGCGCCGCATAGTAGGCCAGGCACTGGTACATCACCCCACCCAGGCAGCCCAGCACCAGGAAGCGCCCGAGGTTGGCGCGCACGGTCGGCAGATTGCCGCGCAGCCGCGGCAGCGCGAATGGCAGCAGGACCACCGCCGCGACCAGCCAACGGAAGAAGCCGATATCGATGGGACCGACCGAGCCCGAAGCAAGCTTGGTCACGATGGTGTTCGCGCCCCACAGCAGGCAGGCGAGGATCGGGAAGAGATAGTTCACGCGTGCAGGTGTACGTGGGGGAATGGCCAGCGTACGCTTGGCGTATATCGAGGACATCCCGAAAATGCGCCACCCCGACCCCGGCTTGCGGCAATCGATGGAGCCGATCCCCACCTTCCGCCAGCTGCCCGGCCCGATCTACTTCCGGCAGGGCGCGATGGAGCCCACGGACTGGGGCACGCACAGCCATCCGTGGGGTCAGTTCAACTTCGTCGCGCAGGGGGTGATGGAGATGAAGATCGACGGCGAGTGGATGGTGTCGCCGCCGCACTACGCGATCTGGATTCCACCAGGAATGGCGCACTATTCGCGCAACCGCTCGCAGCTGGCCTACCGCTCGGCCTATCTGTCGGCGACACTTTCACGCCGGCTGCCCACGCGTTGCAGTGCGCTGGAAGTCAGCCCGCTGCTGCGCGAACTGCTGCATGAACTGGCACGACAGGGCGTGACCGATCCGCAGACACCGGTCCAGCGGCGCATGGCCGCCGTGGTGATCGACCAGATCGTCAATGCCGCTGTGCTGCCCAGTTTCCTGCCGATCGCCAGCAGCGATGCCTTGAAGCAGGTGATGGCGTACATGGAGAAACACCTGTCGGCGGCCGAATCGGTTGCCGAGATCGCGCGGCGGCACCACATGAGCGTGCGCAAGCTGGAGCGCCTGGCACGCAGCGAACTGGGCATGTCGCTGGGCGACTGGCGTGGGCGGGTGAAGTTCGTGCGCGCCACTGAGGCGCTGTGTACACGCCGGCCGATCAGCCGGATCGCCGAAGAGCTGGGCTATTCCGGCGTCAGCGCCTTCGCCGAGATGTTCAAGCGGCACGCGCAGTGCACGCCGGATCAGTACAGGAAGCTGCATCGGGCGGGGTGAGCGCGGCCTAGAGAGCGACCAGCAGGTCCACAAGCAGCCCCGGCAGGAACAAGGCGGCCAGAACGCTGGCCAACAGGATCAGCAGGACCTTCGCCGTCAAGGGGCGACGGCGCGGATTGCTGAAGTACAGGTGCAGATCGCGCAGTTCATCTTCCAGCTCCTTCCGCACGCCTGCGCTCTGTGCACCGGGTTCGAGCAGCTGTCGCTCAAGCGCCTTCAGGCGCTTCATCAGTTCACGCGGCGGTGTAGCCCGCAGGATCAGCTGATTGAGCTCCTGGAGCCGGTGCGCCTGCGGCATCAGCGCTGCCACGAGATCATCCGGCGGAAGCCGTGAGACCCGTCGCTGGGCATCCGCATCCATCTCAGCCTGCAGCACATCGCGTTGCCGCTGCAGTTCGGCCAGGGAGGTGCGGCGCTGCCACATGAGGAGGCACAGGATTGATGGGTGGCGGGCAGTGTATCGCCCGGCGCCCCGGGAAGGTTGTCGATTTCCCGCCCCATCGTTCGTCGGAGAAGGAAAGGCGGGTCTTTCAGCCTGCAGGAGTGCCCCGATGTGCCCGATCCTCACCGCCTTCGCCACCTCTCCCGACCGCGGCCAGGGCCTGGCCCGTGACATGCGCGTACGCTGGGCGCTGGAGGAACTGGCCGTGCCCTATGACGTGCAGCTGCTCAGCTTTGCCGAGCTGAAGCAGCCCGTCCACCTGGCGCGCAACCCCTTCGGGCAGATCCCCACCTGGCAGGACGGCGACCAGGTCCTGTTCGAATCCGGCGCAATCGTCCTGCACCTGGCCGAACAGCATGCCGGCCTGCTCCCCGCTGATCCGGACGCACGCATGCGCGCGATCATGTGGGTTTTCGCTGCGTTGAACACGGTGGAACCGCCCATCGTCGAACGCTCGATGGCCTGGGTGCTGGAACGCGAACTACCTTGGTATTCACAGCGGCTGGTGATGCTGGACGAGCGCGTGCGGATGCGTCTCTCGCAGCTGTCTGCGTGGTTGGGCACGGTGGCGTGGCTGGATGGCGACTTCAGCGTGGGCGACCTGATGATGGTCTCGGTGCTGCTGCGCCTGAAGAGCAGCGGCCTCCTCGACGAATACCCGAAGGTGGCTGCCTATGTGGGCCGTGCAACGCAACGCCCCGCCTACCAGCGTGCGTTTGCCGCGCAGCTGCAGGTGTTCCGGCAAAGCACAGACGCGCCATCACCAAAGGATGACTGAGGCAGCCTCCTTCGGCATTCGAAGGTCCCCGGCCGCGCGGGAAACCGGAAGGCAGCCGTGTCGTGTATACACGGGCTTCACTGCCTGTGGGCTCCGATCGCGGGAGTCGGACACCCTCAAGGACTTCACTGTGAGCACTTCCTCGCACTCGCTCGCTTTCCTGCTTGCGCGCATCCTGCTGATGGCACTGTTCCTGGTCTCCGGCCTGGGCAAGCTTGGCGACCTCAGTGGTACCCAGGGCTACATGGAAGCAATGGGAGTGCCCGGCATCCTGCTGTGGCCGACCATCGCCTTCGAGATCGGCAGCGGCCTGTGCATCCTGCTCGGCTTCCAGACCCGGCTGGTATCGATCGTCCTGGTGGGCTTCAGCCTGGTCACCGCCTTCATCTTCCACCACAACTTCGGCGACCAGACCCAGCAGATCATGTTCCTGAAGAATCTGGGCCTGGCCGGTGGCTTCCTGTTGCTGGCCTGCACTGGAGCCGGGCGCTACAGCATCGACGGCCGGGGACGCGGCGCATAGGTACGGGCCAGCAGGCTCGCCACGCTAGCGACGGAGCTCCGCCTCCGGCGCCAGCGTGTGGACCACCTTGCCCTGCGCATCGAGGAACTCGATTGCCCCGTAGCCCTCCGGCGTGACGGTCAACCGCAGTCGCGGCCGATCCGCCTTGTCATTCAGTGCAATGGCCGGCGTTCCATCGGCGCCGACCACCAGGCCGATGCGGGTCGGCGCCTGCACACCGGGAATCAACGCATTCCCGAGCGCGGGTTCGCGTATCAGCTTCGGTGCCTGGTTGATCGAGAAGCTCACTTGGCCATCGGGAGACACCCGCCATCCGATCGCATCCATCGCCGGATGATCCAGCGCCAGCACCGCCATGCCGCCGTCGACATCAGCGGTGCCGAAACCACCGCGCTCGCTGCCCTTGTCGTCGTACAGCACCATGCCGGCCACGTTGAAGGCGCGCTTGTACTGGATGCCATCGATGATCGGCGCCGGCGTCTTCCCGGACAGCGTCATGCGGATCACGCCCTGGTCATCGACGATATCGATGCGACGCGCGGTGATGCGCTCGCTGTGGGGCGTCCCGATCCGCGTCTGCGGAGCCTTGTCAACGATCAGGCGCTGCAGGGTTTCCACCGAAGGCCGCTTGGGCGCTCCGGCATCTTCGGCCGCACGCGCCGGAATGCTGTGGAATGCAATCAGCAGGACCAGCGCGCAGGCAGGGCGCATCATGCGGCCTCCAGAGCGGCGTGCACCGGGCGCCGGCAGGCCGCCTGCACCAGCATCAGCTGTGCCACCAGGATCAGCATCGCGCAGCCGGACAGCAGCCATGGGTCGATGTACCACTGGGCATTGAAGCTGAATTCGCCGGCGGAGATTCGCTTCCAGCCGTTGAAGTGCTGCATCGCCGCGACCACGAACGCGAAACCACCCATCGCGTTCGAAAGCCACGGCACGACGATGCCACCCGGCCGTGCAGACATCATCAGTAGACCCAGCACGCCGATGACGGTGCGCTGCACGCGGCAGTAAGGGCAGACATAGGCCAGCCCACTCCATTCCACCGACCAGGCCAACAGGCTGATCAGCACCGCTGCCGCCCCCGCGACGTACAGGACCCTCGGCGCGATCGCCGTGCTGCCGTTATGTGCCATGCTGTGGCTCTCTGCGGTAAGGACCCGCGCAGGGTAGCGCGGTTGGCCCTCGTACGGTTCAGCGCAGCGGATCGGCGGCCACACCCTCGCGGGTGATCTTCACCGGCAGGATGTTCCCCTGCGCATCGAATTCCAGGCGTTCTATGGCGGTCTGCCGATGGTCGCGCGTGGTGTCACCCAGCGGCCGGCGATGGTAGACGATGTACCAGCGGTCGCTATTTGGCACCTTGATCACCGAGTTGTGGCCGGCACTGGTGGCGATGGCCTCGTCCTGCTGCAGCACCTTGCCGATGCGCTTGAAGGGCCCGGTGGGTGTATCGGCGATGGCGTAGGCCACCGAGTAATCCGGGCCACCCCAACCGCCTTCGGACCACATGAAGTAGTAGCGGCCTCCGCGCCTGAACATCAGCGGGCCCTCCACGTATTCCGGCGCCGGGGTGATCTCCTTGAACAGCGAACCATCGGTCAGCGGCAGCACACCGGTGAAATCATCCTTCAGGCGCACGATGTTGGCGTGCTTCCAACCGCCGTAGATCATGTACCAGGCGCCATCGTCATCCTTGAAGACGAACTGATCGATGGGCTGCGCACCATTATGAAAAGCGCCGACCAGCGGCTTGCCCAGCAGGTCTTTGTAGGGCCCTTCCGGGCGGTCGGCCACCGCCACGCCGATGCCACCCAGCTCGCTATCGGTCTTGATGTCGTTGGCGGCGAAGAAGAAGTAGTACTTGCCGTTGTTTTCCACGACGGACGGCGCCCACATCGCGCGCTTCGCCCAGGGCACGTTCCTGGCGTTCAGGACGTCGGCATGCTTTGTCCAATGCACCAGATCAGGCGACGAGAAGGCATCGAACGTAATCTGCGCATCGTAGTCCGCCGAGGTGGTTGGAAATATCCAGTAGCGGCCTGCAAATACCGCCGCTTCCGGGTCGGCATACCACCCCTGCAGGATCGGATTACCCGAGGTGGCCGGCGGCGCGGCGTGCGCGCCCGTTGCCAGCGGCGCTGCCAAGCACGCGGCCATCATCCACTTGCTCAACGCCATGCCGTGCGCTCCCGTGCTGGATGGATGGGAGCATATTAGATCGATTCAGATGCGGATTGCGAAGGCAGCCTCACCCCATGGGCGGGAATGGGACGAAGGCCTCAGGCTTTCTTGATGACGGTGCGCTTGCCGATGCTGCTGGTCTTGCCCGCTGTCGGCCTGGCCAGGCCAGGAATCAGGAAATCGGTGACCTTGTGGCCCATCGATACCTTGGCGGCCAGCCAGCGCGGCATGCGGCCACGGCCGGTCCAGGTCAGGCGCTTGTATTCCGGATCGCGGTATTTGGCCGCGACCTTGCCGGTTTTACGGCGGGCGGACTTGCGCGCAGGTGCGGCGGTTTCTGCGGCTTCATCGCCGAAGAGCTCTTCGATGGTGTAACCAGCTTCGGCGGCAGCGGCCTTCAGCAGGCGGCGCACGGCCGCGGCCGGGCGGCGGGTGGTGATGAGCGCTTTGCGCTGTTCGGCCGCAGCCACCAGTGCGCCCAGCTCCCGAAGGCTGAGCGATTCGATATCGATAGTCATGCGGAGAAAGGTCTACTGCGGCGGGCTGGGTGTCAAGCTTGGCTGATCAAGATGCCGAAAAAACCTCAAAACCACTAATCCGTGCATCTCACGGGCCTGCCCCACCGGGTCAAAAGGGGCCAGCGCCAGCGAACCGGTAGCATTTGCAATTGAAGAGTTCCAATTCACGTCAGAGCATGAAAACCGATATAGAGACAGCGGGAGGGCCCCAGCAAAAAGCTGGCCCTCTTAGACGCGTTCAGAAAGACCTCTGCTTTTTCTAGCAATCATCATCACCATCTGCCTAAAGCCCTGAGGCGTTAAATCAAAGGCGCAGGGATTGGGTTCTCTCCCGATATCACAGACGGTTCTAAAATAGCTGCAACCTTATGATCCTGCCTGGCGACCCTTCGCCGCATCCTGGGGTTATGGCGTCGCTCGATGTAGTCAGACACATCCGCTCTTGCTGCATCCAGAGTGGGGTAGCTCATTCGATAGATCCGCTCGCGCTTCAGCAGTCCAAAAAGCTTTCGCAGGCCGCGTTGTCGCCGCAATGCCCCGCAGCGCTCATTGAGCATATCAGCCCACTAGCCGCGAGATGCTCCTGGTAGTAGCCGCTGCGGAACTGACTGCCACGATCCGAATACAGGATCACATGATCGCTTCCTTGCCGCTGCCACACCGCCATCTGTACAGCCCGGATCACCCTCTGGCGGTCCTGCCGAGCCTCCATTGACCAGCCCACAATGCGCTGATCGTTCAGATCCAGCACGATGCACAGATACGGCTTGCCCTGCGGGGATTTGATCTCGGTGATATCGGTTACCGGTTGCTGGTCGGGTTGGTAAGCGCGGTTGACGGAGATAACGTCAAGCCCTGCGTACAGGTCACCTACGACCACGAGTTCGAAGACAGCAAGCAGGCCGGCGCTTGGTTGCAGACCATGCCCGAAGCTGGCATGTACAAGGTGCCAGGACTGCAGTTCGACAGGAGCTACGGTACTGCAGTCATAGGTGCACGCATGACCCTCTGGGGCCTGCAGAGCAACATTGGTATCAGCAATACAGCCCTGCAGAAGCTGGCTCGCGACGCCACGCTGTTTGCCAGCTTCAGCAGAAGCCTCTAAGGGCTGGCGCCACGTCGAACACCCGACGTGGCGTTCGTGGCGCATTCGCTTGGGGATTGGACACCCGATGGCACGTCCCTCCCCGTACCCACCGACAGCTCCTGCAAGAGCTCGGAACATCAAAATCTGGGATCGCCCGGGTTTGATTTGAAGGGTCCGAGTTTAAGCAGGTCCAAGGACTCAAGAAGCAAGGTAGGCCTTGATGCCAGCGCCAGCGCTGCTGCGTCGGCCCGGGCCCTCTCATCCCATCCGTGTCTATCCCTCCAGGCGCGTGTAGGGCGGTAGTAGTTGTTGTCTCCATACTCAATGAAACCAACTGATAGAAGATAGGGGCCAAGGCGTGGATTCCTCACAGCCTCGACGTAGATGGCATCCCACGGCACCAGGTGGTCGACCAGTTCCAGAAAGCAACTGAACCAGCGCTTCCCACGAAGTCTTGGAGTCAGCGATACGGATGCAATGTCCAACGTCGTCACGTTCTTGCCGATCCCGGGAAGCGTGAAGCACGTGGAGCGGCGTATATATAGCTGGTAGCCGCCGCGCCTGAGATCGACGCAGCGCGCGATCTTACGATCGTCGACCAGCTTCATCCACGCGAAGAACTGCAGCTCGATCGATATCATTCGACGAACCACCCGCTCATTCTTCCAGGCGTCTTCAGGCATGTGGATCATTCTGGTCCCTACCAAGCAATAGTGATCGATCACCGCCATGATCCGGATTTCGGGGCAGATCCGATAGCAATCCACGCGAAGAATAGGGCCGCATCTCCCGCTGCATCAGCGCTTTCTCGTTGACGGAACCTGCGGATGCCACTTGAGTCCCTGAGCGGCGTTTCGCCCCCCCTCCGGAGCCTTCAAGACCATGAAGGCCATCAATCCATCCTCATCAAATATGCCCCAGGCAACATATCTGCCCCCATTCGGCAGCAAACTCCCTCCATAGCCTCTTCAGGAGAGGCAAAGACATCCTGACGGTCAAATATGCCGCCCCTCAGCAGAATTCGCTGTCTCGGGTTCTACCTCGATTTCCCGGACTCGGCCCCATGGAGCTACGCCTAGTCGATACCTTGAGGTCCACTGGCCAGCCCCGCTCCATAGGCTGGGAAATTCTTCGCGACCCGGTTAACTTTTCCGGTGACGCCAATGACAGTCAGGGAACGAAGCGATGGCAACCCGGTACTCCAAGCGACGGCCCGACGGCTCGGTCGCCTACTACGACTCAGAAGAAGCAATGTGGGCCGACCAACCTGCCCGGCCGGCAGAGCCTGGCCTGTTTGATTTCTCCCCCCTCTGGGCCGTCATTGGCTTCTTTGCCTCGGTGTTCATCGTTGCTTTGACGGTGTACGGACTCGGATTGGGTGAAGGTTTGCCCAAGGCTGTTCGGTTTGGAGCTGTCTTGCTGTCAATTTGTCTCTCTACCTATCTCATAGGTAGAACTGGGCAATTCCTCTTCCAGCTGTTCTGGGTACTACTAGGTATCAGCTTCGTTCTGGTTGTTCTTGGGGCGATTATTGCCCTTCTCTGGCATTTCGCCTGAGAAGGGTGTTCTGACAGACTTGATGCTGATAGCACTGAGGTCGGCCGTCCAATGAATCGTGGATTGCGAGCAATCACACCGTTCAGCGATGCTCACGCTGATTATTGAACTGGATATGGATGTGACTGAAGTACGCAACCTAAAAATCCGCCGCCGCCCCAGTCAAGAAGAGGGTCTGGCCTGTCTCGCCACTGCGTTTGGATCACTGGCTCCAAGGACCGGCGGTGAGCTTCTGATACGCCAGGTCTTGGACCACTGGAACTACCCTGCGGCGCATGTCATGGATGTGCTCTACCGTGCAGAGGCGTGCGACTTGATTATGCTGTCCAATCGCGCAGTTGGACTAGTAATCACATTGACCGTCGCTGGCGCAAAGCTCTTCTTGTCCCCACTGGGCCAGCATGAGTCGAGGACACCCGTCTCGCCCGATTGGATTTGCCAAACTGATCCCCTGGATCAACTGTTCCAAGTCGCCACGCAGTACATGGAAGTTCATGGCGAAGCTGGTCTGAAGGTGATGGCCGAGCAACCCTGCAGAATCGTGGCGCCAGCTCTTGATGGGCCTCAGGCATGGATGGAGCTCGTGGAGCACATCAAGAAGGCCAGCGGCTAGGAAGCGAAGCGATAGCGCCAAGCCTTGCTGCCGGCAGGACGAATCTCGATCACCAAGCCGTTCGTATCGGCCACTCGATACGCTGCGTCCGTTGGCTTTAGCGCACAAATCTGTCAATGAGTGTGTGAGTCAGGCGAAAATTGTCCGCCACCTGACTCGCAAGCTGACTCACTTCTTGGGCGGATGCAAGCGGATCGGGGTAGCCCCGCGGCGGCACCTCAACCCTTATTTTCCAGCGCTTTTATGGACTGTTTGGACTGATCTGGTGTTCCTGAAACCATAACTTGTCCGCCAACTTCAACCATAACCTGTCCGGACAGAACCTTCCAGTCCATGCCGGCCTAGCGCTTCCAAACCTCGATGGATTGCCGTGGCACCAGTCGGTTGCCCAGGCCGTGCCAAGGCTTCTCACCGGCATAAGCCATCGTTTCGACCAAATGCATTGTTGTGTCCTCTTTAGTTGGCGGCACAAACGCGCAAGGCCCGGACAATGCCGGGCCTTGCGCGAGATGCCAAAGATTGTTTGGAATCAGCTGTAGGGATCGACCATGCCAGCACATCTGCTGCAGGCCGCGCTTGCCGTGCACTTCATGACACCGGCCAGCACAGCAGTGGCCACGACCATCACGCAGTAGATCAGCTCGACCTTGCTCTTCATCTTTATTTCCTCCTGCAAAGACGCGACCTGCGCTGCGTCGTGCGCGAAGCCAGAACCACCCGGCTTCATAGAGTGGTATGGATTTGAAATTTCGTTCAATCTCAACTACAGACCAATGGAAGGGAATTTACCGCACGGCAGGCTCCGCTGAACTTTATGAAGGCAATCCCCGGATAGAAAAAAAGCGAAGCGCCTATCGAATTTGAAGAGCATTGTTAGCGTGGATACAATTGCGTTGCGGCCTCAGCCAATCGTTTGGCGCGCGCGAAGATGACCTCCTCATTCCAAGTTTTGCAAGCCATCAACTCGCCATTGAGGCTCAACACGGTGTTGGCGATCAGCAGTTGCTTCTTGGTGACGAAGTCTTTGTTTTGCGCCTCGCGGTTGACCGACAAGTTGAGCAACGTCAGGTTGCCCAACGTGGGAATGGCTTTGGCGCGGCGGCGGATAGCCTGGTAGTGATCCGACAGGACGGCTCCTACCAGTTCCAGCTGCTCGGCGGCCTGGCTCTCGGCAAACGTGGCCTTGCTGCCGTCCGGCAACGTCCAATGCTCGTACCACGACCTGGGCAGGATGTGGTCAATGTCCAAATTGGACAAATCGGGGATGGAGGGCTCTTCCGTACGCTTGGTCAGGCGCAGCCAGCCCTCCAGCTCCGTGAGCAGCATTCGGCACCGGCCCGCGTCCAGATTGCCGTGGTACGTGGATGCAGTCTGGAAGGCGTGGACAAACTCGTCATCCTCAGGCCAGCGCGCCGCCGGGCTGTTCGGTGATGAGGCCAGCAGCTCCTTCAAGGCTTCCCGCGTAGGCTCGCCCTTGATCCACTGACGCAGTACCGACATGAACCAGTTGTTGTAGTTTTTGAGGGTCAGGCCACAGACGGCACGACGAACGATGTACGACACGATGTTGTTGAACATCGCGGTTTTTTCGCTGTCGGGCACGTCGGCTGTCGATATGCGCAGGGCCAACGGGTGGGTGGTCGTGGTGTCGAACGGCTGGAGCCGCCGCCCGAACCGGGCCACCGGCAAGTCGCCCTTGCCTTGGATCAGTTGCAGGTAGTGCTTGCCATAGGTGTCCAGCATGGCCAACTGCTGGGTGGTGGACAGCCCTTGGGCGAAGTTCTTGAAATCGACGTACAGGCGGGCCAGGTCGCCCTCCTGTCCGGTCTGGGCGCGGATGGTCGAGAAGATCAGCCATTCCAAGCGCGGCTTGATGATACGCCCCCGCCGTTCGGCGACCTTCCAGATGTCTTGCTCGAACTGCTTCCACTTCGCTTCATACAGCGCCGCCGGATCTTCCTTGCTGCTGTCCACCGTCATGAACAGGTGGTTCCGGATCAGGTCCGTGGCATGGAGTTCGGCCCCTCGCCCATTCAAGGTCTCGAAGATGACTTGGGCGTCGTCGCCCTTCTCCAGCTGAATCAGGACCACTTTCAGATCGGTTAGCACCGCCATGACCAAGGCTTCGACGGCGTCCGCGCCGCCATTGGCCTCGATCCAAGCCTTGGCCCATTCGGCGAAGTTCCAGATCGCATTGAGCGCGGGCGGGTGGACAATCCCGATACGCCGGAAGGTGCCAGCCTGGGTGAAGTGAGCGGGATACCTCGCCTGCAAGGTAGCGAGCTTGTCGGCAGTCATGGCCGACACAAACGCCTTCTGGTCGGAGAACGTTGGCCAAACCTTGAACACCTCCACATCGGCATTGGCCATGGTGGTGGGGTTGGGGTTGTCCAGCACGGCCACCAAGTAGGAGTCGTAGTCCGTGATCTTCAATTCGCGGGTGGCCAGCCGGATGCCGGCCAGGACGTACTGCAGCGTAGTCAGGCGTTGCTGGCCATCGATGATGTGGAGGGTATCCACGCCCCGCAGGCCCACCTTATCCTGCGGCTCGACCACGATGGCGCCCAGAAAATGCGGCGCAGGCTGGGTGTTGCTCAGCCGCTCCTCAGCCTTGTCCTTGATATCTTCCCAGAGCAACGGCCATTGCTTATCCAAGGTCCAGACGTAGGCCCGCTGGTAGAACGGCACCTTGTACTGCTTCCGATCTTGGAACACCTGCTGGATCGTCCAAGTTTCCGACTTCATTCCCCGCTCCGATCTCCCCTGAAAACTGGATTATGCCCCGAGGTCTCCGTCAACGATGAGGCCGAACCGGGGTCGCAGGCCTTGAGATGGCCCCGGCCCAGAGTCCGCAGAGCGGGCATAGCCCGAACAACCCCGGTATCCTCTAGCCGTTCACCGTCCCATGGCCACCTCCTCCATACCCGCAGCCGGCTTGTCCGGGCCAGGACGGCGAACTACCACTTGAGGAGCGTTCTACGGTATGGCCGACAACCAATCCATGGATATCAAGATCGAGGCCAAGCCGGACTTCTTGAAGTCGCTGGCGTCCAACGTCAGCCCGATCACGGCAGTCTCGGAGCTAATCTGGAACGGATTTGACGCAGGCGCCCAGCACGTCAAGGTCATTCTGGAACCGAATGAACTCAATGGGCTCCATGCCATCCGTGTGGCAGACGACGGCGACGGCATAGACCGAAGCAAGGTCGATGCGTTGTTCGGCGGTTTGGGCGACTCATGGAAGGCCAAATCTCACCGCTACAAGGGCCGGACGCTCCACGGCAAGAACGGCAAGGGTCGCTTCCGTGCTTTTGCCCTAGGTGAGAGTGTCGAGTGGCGGACCACTTATCTCGATGGAAAGGCATTCAAGACCTACGCGATTACTGGCCGCGCAAGCCGACTGACAGGCTTCAGCGCCTCGCAACCAACGGACGCCGACACCACGATCCTCGGTACCGAGGTCGTCATCGAGAACCTTGACTCCAACTTCCCGTCCCTGACGAGCGACAAGGCAGCACTGGAGATCACCAAGCAGTTCGCCGCTTACTTGACGGAAAGCCCGGGCCTGACGTTGTACTACAACGGCGAAAAGATCGATCCGGCCTCCGTCCAGAACTACAAGGAAGACTTCCACCTAGGCGAAGTCGAACTCCAAAGCGGAAAGCGGGTTCCAGTGTCTATCACGATCGTCGAATGGTCGGTCCAGACAGACCGCGTGTTCGAGCTTTGCGACAAGGCAGGCGTTTCCCTCCATGAGGTCACGATCGGCCCCCAGATCAAGGCGCCTGGATACAACTTCACGGTGTACGTGAAATCGGACCACTTCCGCGACTTGGACAAGGAAGGAGCCCTTGTCCTGTCCGATCTCAACCAGGACGTGGCGGACATCCTTGGCGCCGTCAAAGTCAAGGTGCGCGAGCATTTCCGGCGTCGCATTCTGCAACACCGCAGTGAAACGATCCAGCGCTGGAAAGACGAGAAGATTTACCCCTACGAGGACAAGGCCGAAGTCAACTCCTCCGAGCAGATCGAGCGTCAGGTCTTCGATATCCTCGCGGTGAATGTGGAGGACCACCTTCCCTCTTTCGATGAGGCCCCCTCCAAATCCAAGAAATTCACGTTCCGGCTGCTGGCACAGGCCATTCGCGAGAACCCGGATTCGGTTCGAACGATCATGGACGAGGTACTCAATCTCAAGAAGGAGGAACAGGATGACTTGGCGACCCTTCTTCAAAAGACGACCCTGTCCAAGATCATCACGTCGGCCAGGATCGTGGCGGACCGCTTGAACTTTGTGGAAGCACTTAGCGATCTTCTTTTCAACAGGGAAAGCAAGAAACGGCTCTTGGAACGCGATCAGCTCCACAAAGCGCTGGAAGTGGAGTCATGGATCTTCAAGGAGGACTTCAACCTCGCAGGATCCGAGAAGACGCTGGAAGACGCTCTTGCCATCCATATCGGCAAGCTCGGCAAGCGAGAGGACGACGCCGACGAATCGGACGATCCCGTCCTGCGTGAAGATGCCAAGGGTGGGCGAATCGACTTGATGCTGGCACGTTCTATCCAGCCTACCCAAGGCAGCCACGAGTATCTGGTAGTTGAGTTGAAGCGCCCAAAGCAGAAAATCAACTCAGAAGTTCTTGGCCAGATCAAGAGCTACGCATTTGCCGTAGCCAAGGACTCCCGCTTCGATCAGAAGAGAACGAAATGGACCTTCATGGTGGTGTCGAACGAAATGGATGATTTCGCCAAACTGGAAAGCAGACAGAAGGACCGGCCCGAGGGTGTCGTCTTCCAGAGCGACGATTCAAGCATCACGGTGTGGGCCAAGACATGGTCCGAGATCCTGACCGACGCACGGGCTCGGCTGCATTTTTTCAGTCAGCAACTTGACTATCAGGCTGACTCCGATAGTGAGCTTGCTTATCTGAGACGTGCACACTCGAAATACATTCCGGACGACCTAGCCGAGCTCGCGACGGGTGCAGGTGCCGCAGCGGCTGAAGGCGACTTCCCCTAACGATTATTGCCTGTTGCCCGACAGCCTTCCCGGAAGCGAGAACAGCCCAAGAGCGGATTCTCCTCCACGGTGGCGAAGAAGTCCTTGCGCGCGATCTTCTGGCGCGCCAGGTGTTGGGTGTTCAGGTTGTCGAACTTTTTCCGCAACGTCTCTTCGGTGGAGGTGTCGCCCGCAGCCTGCCTCCAGCTCTTCCGCTGATGCTTGTGGGAGTGCTGTGACCACAGATCCCAGATTACTTCGAATTGCGCCTTCTTCATTCCAACCATTTCCACCAGCTGGGCCCGGTCCAAGAACCAAGCTTTCTTACCAGACAGACACTGTGACTGAACTTGTTGGGCCAGATGTTGAAAGAAGGGAATGGTTTTCAAGCGCGCGATTAGTTCATCCCTCTGCCGCTCAAACCCTTGCAGTTGCTCCGGATCGTCCGCGAACATCTTGACGCGACTGCAGCAGTCGTTGAGTTGTAGCAGCGTGATCCGCGCACGGCCTTCTTCAAGATCTTCATTGGTCGGCGATATGAGGTAGTGGAAGAAGAGGTTTCCTTCCAAGATCGCACGAGCATGGCATGCAATCGCATGAAATCCCCATTGAGCATGGTCACTTTCAACCCACCGGGACAGCGGTGCGGCACGTACAGCGGCCGTACCGTGGTCACACATGCGGGCGAAGACATAAGTCGCGTATCCCATGCAGGGTCCTGCCATCCTCCCGGCTTGGGCCTGTCCGACGGCTACCGCCTCGCACACGGCCTCATCTAAACATCCGAGAGCCTCCTCATAATCCTGCCGTCCGGGTTCCTCTTTTTCGCTCAATCGTTGAACGAACGCCTCAGCTTTACTCATCTCGTCTCCATACCTCGGCCGTTCAGCTAAAGTCACGCCCACGCCTAGGGCGCTGTCGAAGACACCCTACAACGACCACAGCGCAAGGCTATCAGATGGTCTGCGGTATAATTGGACCTCGGCAGGAGGCACCCATGATCAGCAAGGCTCAGCGCCAACAGGCACTGATTGAGGCCACAGCTTCGCTCCGCCTGGAAGGCCTGCCTATTACATGCCGGGATGACGATCTTTATGCAGCGGCCGTTGATGGACGGCGCGTTGGGGAGTTGCGCGATGCCGTATTGGCTCGTGTCCGCGCCGAGCTGGCGTCAATGACGACATCCGCGACCCCATAGGGACGGCGAGGCCTTAAACGGCTCATCTTGATCTTGCTACGTTGGGCCGATCACCGGCTTCTCGGGTTGTCTCGGCCATGTCCGACCAGCAGTTGGCCTGAGTCTTATCACAGCCTCATCCCGGCTCAGTGAGTCCGAACTCCGCGATCATCCCGCGAAAGGGGCGTCTTATGGTCGTTTTACCATCATAAGTTGTCCAAAACGGCCAACTTATGCCTGCAGGAACATCTGGACGTCCTCAGACGTCCAATTGGTGGGCCCACCAGGATTCGAACCTGGAACCAAGGGATTATGAGTCCCCTGCTCTAACCGTTGAGCTATAGGCCCGGCGCAGCGTCACAGTGTAGTAGAGCCTGTGCTTGATCGGCTACCCGGTAATCGCAAACGGCAGCCGAGCATGGCTCGGCTCTACAGAAAGCACACACCCCCAAAAAGAAAAACCCCGCCGAAGCGGGGTTTCTCTCAACGCTTCAACAGCCGCTGGAAATCAATCGATATCCAGGAAGCTGCGCAGCTGCTCCGAGCGGCTCGGGTGACGCAGCTTGCGCAGGGCCTTCGCTTCGATCTGGCGGATGCGCTCGCGGGTCACGTCGAACTGCTTGCCGACTTCCTCAAGGGTGTGGTCGGTGTTCATGTCGATGCCGAAGCGCATGCGCAGCACCTTGGCTTCCCTCGGGGTGAGGCCGGCCAGCACGTCGCGCACGGTTTCAGACAAGTTGATGTTGGTGGTGTTCTCGATCGGGGACTCCACGTTGGTGTCCTCGATGAAGTCGCCCAGATGGGAATCCTCGTCGTCGCCGATCGGGGTTTCCATCGAGATCGGCTCCTTGGCGATCTTCATCACCTTGCGGATCTTGTCTTCCGGCATGTCCATTTCCTTGGCCAGCTCCTCCGGCGTAGCCTCGCGGCCGTACTGCTGGAGCATCTGGCGGGAAATGCGGTTCAACTTGTTGATCGTCTCGATCATGTGCACCGGAATACGGATGGTGCGCGCCTGGTCGGCAATCGAGCGGGTGATCGCCTGGCGGATCCACCAGGTGGCGTAGGTCGAGAACTTGTAACCGCGGCGGTACTCGAACTTGTCCACGGCCTTCATCAGGCCGATGTTGCCTTCCTGGATCAGGTCCAGGAACTGCAGGCCGCGGTTGGTGTACTTCTTGGCGATCGAGATCACCAGGCGCAGGTTGGCCTCGACCATTTCCTTCTTGGCCTTGCGCGCCTTGGCTTCACCGTAGGCCATGGCACGGCTGATTTCCTTCAGCTCTTCCAGGTCCAGCTGGGTCAGCTTCTCGATGTCGATCGTCGCCTGCTGTTCGGCGATGATCTGGTCCTTCACTTCGCGCAGGGCCGACGACCACTTCTGCTTGCGCTTCAGTGCGTCTTCCACCCACTCCAGGTTGGTCTGGTTGCCTTCCCAGGAACGGATGAAGTCCTTGCGCGGCATGCGTGCAGTGACGGTGGCCAGGTTCAGCACGCGGCGCTCATGGGCCTTGATCGACGCCATGGTGTCGCGCAGCTGCTTGGTCAGCACATCGGTCAGCGGCAGCGGCAGCTTCAGGGTGACGAACACCGCCGACATTTCTTCGCGCAGGCGCGGCAGGTTCTTCTTGTCGCCCTTGGTCGCGGCCTTCTTGAAGGCGTTGAAGGCATCGCTCAGCGCCTGCATGCGCGCGGCGACTTCCTCCGGATCCGGACCGGTCGGTGCGGCTTCTTCATCGCCACCGTCGACATCGTCGTCCTCGTCCTCGTCGCCTTCGGCGTCGGCATCGGCGCTGTCATCGGCAGCGGCCGCCGGCGGTGCCGGCTCTTCATCGGTCAGATCGTTGAAGCCGACGATCACTTCGGCCAGGCGCTTCTTGCCTTCCTTGTGGGCTTCGTAGTCGGTCAGCAGCGACTCGACCGAGACCGGGAACTGGCCCAGGGCCGCCTGGACCTGCGAAAGGCCTTCCTCGATGCGCTTGGCGATGGCGATTTCGCCTTCGCGGGTCAGCAGCTCGACGGTGCCCATTTCGCGCATGTACATGCGCACCGGGTCGGTGGTACGGCCACCTTCGGTGTCGAGCGCGCTCAGTGCGGCGGCGGCTTCTTCGGCCGCGGTGTCATCGACTTCGCGGTTACCGGTGTTGCCGTCGTTGAGAAGCAGGGTTTCCACATCCGGCGCAACTTCATGGACATCGATGCCCATGCCGTTGATCATGCCGATGATGTCTTCGATCTGTTCCGGGTCGACCATGTCGTCCGGCAGATGGTCATTGACTTCGGCGTAGGTCAGGTAGCCCTGTTCCAGGCCCTTGCTGATCAGTTGCTTGATTTCGGATTGGGCAGGACGTTCGTTGGCCATGTAGTGCTCGCGCCACCGGCTAGGGAGAAATAGGGAACGTAGCATTATACCAGCCCGGGGCCCGGCCTGCCGGGCGGTGGTCCCGGCGGCCTAGGGCCTGAGAAGGAAGGTCACAGGACCGTCATTGACCAGGCTGACGACCATATGGGCACCAAATCGGCCCGTTTCCACCCCTGGCGCGTGATTTTCACGACAGATCTCGACAAATCGATTGAACCCGCGTTCAGCCTCGTCCGGCGGCGCGGCGCTGGTGAAGCTGGGCCGCATGCCCGATCGGGTGTCGGCCGCCAGGGTGAACTGGCTGACCAGCAGCAGGCCGCCGCCGGTGTCGCGCAGCGACCGGTTCATCTTCCCGGCCTCGTCGGCGAACACCCGGTAGCCCAGCAGGCGCTCGGCCATGCGCCGCAGCTGGGCCTCGGTATCGCCCGGCTCCATGCCCACCAGCGCCAGCAGGCCCGGGCCGATCTGGCCGACCGCTTCATCATCGACGTGGACGGCAGCCTGGCTGACACGCTGGATCAGGACGAGCATCGTGGGCTCCTAATGAACACGGCCGGCCACGATAGCAGCGCCCTTGGCTAAACTGGCGCCGATGAATCCGCAACGCAAAGCCCGGCTGGTCTACCGCGCCACCACCCTGTTCGCCCGCCTGCCCTGGCCGCTGCTGCGGGGAATCGCCCGTGCCCTGTCCTGGACCTGGATCAGTCTCAACGCCCGTGAGAGCCGCGTCACCCGGCGCAACCTGGAGCTGGCCTACCCGGACCTGGAGGGCGCCGCGCGCGACCGCCTGCACCGGGAGCTGCTGCGCTCCACCGCCCTGCAGGCCATCGAAACCCTGCGCCTGTGGAGCCAGGCGCCGGCCGACAACCTGCGCCTGCACTTGAAGCATCGCCACGGCGAGGCCCTGTACGACGCGGCGCTGGCCAGCGGCAAGGGCGTGATCGTGGCGGCGCCGCACTTCGGCAACTGGGAGCTGCTGAACCAGTGGCTGGCCTCGCGCGGGCAGATCGCCATCGTCTACAAGCCACCGGAGGACGAGGCCAGCGATGCCTTCCTGCAGCTGGTGCGGGGCGGGCAGAACGTACAGCAGGTGCGTGCCGAAGGCCCGGCCGTGCGCCAGCTGTTCAAGGTGCTCAAGGATGGCGGTGCCACCGGCATCCTGCCCGACCAGCAGCCCAAGGCCGGCGATGGCGTGTTCGTGCCGTTCTTCGGCGTGCAGGCGCTGACCATGACCCTGGTCAACCGGCTGGCCGAGCGTACCGGCGCCACCGTGCTGTATGGCTGGTGCGAGCGCATCGGGCCGGACATGGAGTTCGCCCTGCACATCGAACCGACCGACCCCGCCGTGGCCGACCCGGACCCGCAGGTGGCCGCCACCGCGCTCAATGCAGGCATCGAGCGCATCGCCCGCCGCGACCCTGCGCAGTACCAGTGGACCTACAAGCGCTATACGCTGCGGCCATCGGGCAGTGGCGAGGAAGACCCCTACGCGACCGAGGAACACCCGCACTGACGGCCGCTCCACTCAGGCCACCGCCCCCTGCGACCGGCGGCCGCACCACGTTGAATACGACGCCGGCGCCCCCATAGAGACTGCGATGTCCGCCTCCCCCGGTCCTGCCATGCCTGCTGCTTCTTCCCTGTTCGGCGATCCAGCCGCGATCCGCTGCGAGCGCGCGGTTTCCGAACTGCGTGCCGGTCGCCCGGTGCTGCTCCACGATGGCCAGGGCCAGCGCCTGGCGGTGATCGCGCTGGACAGCGCCACGGCCAGCAGCTTCGCTGCCTTCGCCAATGCCGCCCACGAGCGGCATTACCTGTTCCTGACCGCCACCCGCGCCCGCGTGCTTGGCGTGGAGGCCCCGCAGGGTGCGCGCCTGCCGCTGGCCGGTGTTGCCTTCGACGCCCTGCCCTCGCTGGGCTATCTGCGCGAACCGGGCCCGATGCCGGACGGCTGGAGTGCCGGTGACGCCTTCGACGCAGGCGCCGTGGAACTGGCCCGCCTTGGCCTGTTGCTGCCGGCCATGGTGGCGGTGCGCCTGGACGCCGAAGACCGCACCTTCGATGGCGCGGCCGAGGTGGCCCTGTGCGACCTCGCCGAAGGCGCAGCACATGCCGCGCATGATTACGAACTGGTGGCGCGTTCACCGGTGCCGTTGCGCGATGTCGGCATGACCACCTTCGCGGTGTTCCGTGGCGGCGTCGCCCAGCGTGACCAGGTCGCGATCATCGTCGGCGAACCGGACCTGTCGGCGGTGGTACCGGTGCGCGTGCACTCCTCGTGCCTGACCGGTGACCTGTTCGGCTCGCTCAAGTGCGACTGCGGCGACCAGCTGCGGCGCGGCCTGCGCAAGCTGAAGGAACTGGGCGGCGGCGTGCTGCTGTACCTGGACCAGGAAGGCCGTGGCACCGGCATCGCCGCCAAGATGCGCGCCTACGGCTACCAGCACGACGGCCTGGACACCATCGACGCCGACGCACAGCTGGGCTTCGGTGCCGACGAGCGCCGCTACGGCAGCGCGGTGGCCATGCTGCGTGGCCTGGGCATTTCGCGCGTGGCCCTGCTCAGCAACAACCCGACCAAGGCGCAGCGCCTGCGCAATGCCGGCATCGAAGTGCTGGACTGCATTCCGGTCACCGGCGAAATCACCGCCGAGAACGAACACTACCTGCGCACCAAGGCCGATCGTGCCGGCCACATGCTGGATGTGGACGCGCTGATCCAGGCTGCCCAGTAACGCAGCCGACCTGCTACCGTCTGCGCGGTGCGGCCACGGCCGCTACCGCCCGCCCTGCCACCTGACGGAGCCCGCGTGACCGACGTTCCCCTTACTGCTCCGCCCACCGATGCCTGGCAGTCGCTGCCGCGCCGCGCCTCGCGGCTGGCCGCACTGGAAGGTGCCTTCGGTGGCCTGTTTGTGCCAGGCCTGCCGCTGGCCGCTGCATGGTGGTTCTTCGATCTGCCCGGTGGCGTATGGGTCGCAGCCCTCGGGCTGCTGGTGGGGGCTGCATGTGGTGCGTGGCTCGGCCACCGCCGCCTGGTCCGCACCCGTTGGCGGCTGGACGCACAGGGCCTGGGCCTGCGACGAGACCTGATGTGGCAGCTGGAAACGCGCATTCCCCTGTCGCGCGTGCAGCACCTGGACCTGCGCCGCGGGCCACTGGAACGCCGCGCCGGTCTGGCCACGCTGATCGTGCACACCGCCGGCACCCGCATGAGCGCGGTGACCGTCAGCGGCCTGGACGAGGCGGATGCCGAGCGCCTGCGCGACACCCTGTCCCATCAGCTCGACCAGGACGCCGACGCCCTGTGAGCCTGCCACCACCTCTGCCTGCAGCGCTGCCCACCGGTGGCGAGGACCACCGCCTGCATCCGTGGTCATGGTTGTTCGTACTGTTGATGCAGCTGCGCCATTACTTCCTGCCGCTGGTCGCGCTGCTGGTGTTCGGCCAGCGGGGTGACCGCGACCCGATGTGGGCGCAGCTGATTCCGCTGACGGCAATTGCCGCACTGGTACTGGTGTCGGTGCTGCAGTACCTCAGCTACCGCTACCGTATCGGCAGTGATGCGATTACCGTGCGCAGCGGTCTGCTGGCGCGCAACCGCCGCGAGATCCCGTTCGCCCGCATCCACAACGTGGAGGTCCGGCAGAACCCGCTGCACCGCCTGTTCGGTGTGGCCGAGCTGCGCCTGGAATCGGCCGGCGGCGTGCGTCCAGAAGCCGAAATGCGGGTGCTGAAGCTGGACCAGGCGCTGGCGCTGGAACGACTGGTGCGCCAGCGCGGGCAGGCGCCGCAGGCCGCCGACGTTGTCGCCGCCGCCTCGATCACCGAGGCCGACACCGAACAGGTACTGCTGCGCCTGTCGAGCTGGGACGTGGTGCGCATGGGCCTGCTGTCCAACCGTGGCTGGGCGCTGGCGATCGCCGCGTTCGGTGTTCTGTTCCAGACCGTGCCGCGACCGGTGATGGACGATGCCCTCCAGCGCGGTGGCCGCGAGGCCTTCGGCTACGCCAGCCACCTGCACCCCGGCGTGGCTGGCGCGTTCCTGCTGCTGGCTGCGGCTCTGTTGCTGGGCTGGCTGGCGCTGCGCGTGTTGTCGGTGGTGCTGACCCTGCTGCGCTACCACGGCTTCACCCTCAGCGAGCAGGATCGCCGCCTGACCGTTTCGGCTGGCCTGCTCAGCCGCACCCGCAGCAGCGTGGCGCGCCGGCGCATCCAGGCCTGGACGCTGCGCGAAGGTACGTTGCAGCGCTGGTTCGGGCTGCGCCAGCTGCGCATCGACAGCGCCGCCGGTGGCCCTGCGCGCGATGAGGACCGCGCCCTGCGCGAACTGGCACCGCTGGCGTCAAGTACGCGTTGCGAGCAGCTGGTGCAGCACCTGCTGCCACAGTTGCAGTGGCCACCGGCGCAGTGGCAGTCCATTCCGCAGCGCGGCTGGTGGCGGCTGTGCCTGGGCGCGCTGCTGCTGGTGCCGCTGCTGGCTGCGGCCGCGTACTGGCGCTGGGGCCCATGGGGCCTGCTGGTGCTGGCGTGGCTGCCGGTGGCGCTGCTGGTCGCGCACCGGCAGATGGCGCGCATGGGCTGGTCCCTGGACGAGCACTATGTGGCGGTGCGCGGCGGCTGGTGGAAGCGCTGGTGGCGCTGGGCCGAGCTGGACAAGGTGCAGGGCCTGCGCCTGCAGCGCTCGCCGCTGGACAGGCTGCTGGGCACCAGCAGCCTGCAGCTGGATACCGCCGGCGCGCATGGCGATGTGGCGCTGACCCTGCACCATCTGCCGCAGGCACAGGCGCAGCAGGTGATGGAGCAGCTGGCCGCAGCACTCGCGCGGCGCAAGCTGCGCTGGTGACGGCGGGGCCGGATCCCGGCCGCGCATCCACGCATGGCGTGGATCTACTGTAGCGCCGAGCCCACGCTCGGCTTGCCGCAGCCGAGCAAGGGCCCGGCGCTACATCACCCCCCGTTACCGCTGCGAGGGGCCCCAATAGCCCAGGTCCTTGCGGATCTGCAGGTCGCGCATCCAGCTGCCGAACGGCTTGCGCCGCAGCGCGCCCATTTCGCCGGACAGGAAATCCTCGGTGGCCGCGATCACGCGCTCGCTGGACAGGCCATCGCGGTACGGGTGGATGGCATCGGCGTAGCGCACGATTTCCGCCTGCAGCGCCGCGTCCGGGTGCAGCGCGCGCTGCAGCATCGCCTGCAGCTGCGCAGGATCATCGAAGTCGATCATGTGCGGCTTGGGCACGCGGTTGCGGAAAGTCACCACTGGCTTGTGCTGGACAATGAACTCCGAAACGATCGACGAGGTATCCGATACCAGCACATCGGCGGCGCGCTGTGCGGCCATCACCTGCTCGGGCTCGATGAAGCGGGCATTGGCACCGGCCAGCGCGCGGTAGCGTTCGAACAGTTCCGGCGGGCACTTCGGGTGCAGGGTCAGCAGCCAGTAGTGATCACCAGCAGCGATATCGGCGGCGATCTGCGCGTGCAGGTGCGGGGCCGCGCTCAACCGTTCAGTGAAGGTCGAGCCGAACAGGATCACCGGGCGCTCGCCGGCCGGAGCACGCAACGCGGCGCTCTCGCCGCCATCGTCGCGGAACAGCGGATCCAGCTTCGGCCAGCCGGTCTCGGCCACGGCGAAGTGGCCCTGCTGCTCGGCGATCTGCCGGAACGGTGCGGTGGTGGCCGGCCCCTGCGTGCAGTACAGGTCGAACATGCCGCGCACCCTGAAGTGGCCGCGGGCACTGTCACGCTTCTCCACGTTGAAGCCATGAAACAGCTGCACCTTGGCCCCGGAAAGGAAGGTCGGCACCCAGTTGGCGGCGCTGAACACCGCACGCGGGCGCATCGCCAGGGCCTGCTTCAGGCCAATGTTGGGCACCCCCGGCAGGCTGCTGCCGGCCGCTCCGCCCTCGAACCAGGCGGCCACCTCCTGCCCGGACGCGTGCAAGGCCTGCGCCAACGGGGCGAGAATAGGCAGCGCATAGCGCTCCGTCGCAAACAACAGGTACCCGGCCATCATGTCCTCCACGACCGCTCCCATCGAACGGCCTCGCATCTCGGCGTGCATTATCGCGTTCAACGAGGCCGGGCGCATCGGCGACTGCCTGGCCTCGCTGGCCTTCTGCGATGAGATCGTGGTGGTCGACTCGCAGTCCACCGATGCCACCGTGGGCATCGCCGAGGCTGCCGGTGCCCGCGTGCTGCAACGTCCGTTCGATGGTTTCCGCAGCCAGAAGGCGTTCTGCGTCGAGCAGGCCAGCCACGACTGGGTGCTGTGCCTGGACGCCGACGAACGCATCAGCCCCGAGTTGCGTACGGCCATCGAGCAGGCCCGCGACGGCGGTTTCAGCGGCCACGCCGGCTACCGTTTCGCCCGCCTCTCGGAATATTTCGGGAAGTTCCTGCGCCACGGCAATGCCTACCCGGACCGGGTGCTGCGGCTGTTCGACCGTCGCCAGGGCGGCTGGCGCGGCAAGCGCGAGATCCACGAAGCGGCCAGCGTCGATGGCAACGTCGGCACCCTGCGCGGCGACCTCATCCACTACCCCTACCGCTCCCTGCAGCAGCAGCTGGCCAAGACCGAGAAATACGCGCGGATGATGGCCGAGCACGAGTTCGCACGCGGCAAGCGGGCCACCCTGGGCAAGCTGGTACTGGCGCCGGCCTGGCGGTTCTGGCGCGGCTTCCTGTTCCGTGGCGGCTTCCGCGATGGCTGGCATGGCCTGGTGTATGCCTACGTACGCGCCAACTACGTGCGGCAGAAGACCATCATGCTGTGGATGCTGGGCAATGGACAGGCGGTGGCCGACCCGGCGCCTTCCGCGGACCGGCCGTGACCACGCTGTGTCACACTGCGCGGGCGTTGCCTGAAGATCCCCCATGAAAATCCTGTACACCAACTTCCACTATGGCGACGGTGGCGGCCACACCACGTACATCGTCTCGTTGGCGCGTGCGTTGCACGGCCAGCACACGCTCCATGTCGCCGCGCCGGCCGACAGCCGGCTGCTGCGGACCATGGCCGATGAAGGCCTTGCCCGCACACTGCCGATTGCGTTCGGCAGCGGCCTGCCAACGCTGCCCCGGCAGCTGGCCGAACAGCGTGCGCTGCGCAGGCTGGTGCGCGATGAAGGCATCGACCTGATCCACGTCAACGGTGCGCGCGACCACCGCTTCGTGATGCAGGGGCTGCTTGGCATGCGCCGCCCGCCGATCGTGCTGACCAAGCACAACAGCAAACCCACCGACACCTTCGGCAATGCGCTGCGCGCACGCTGGGCCACCGATCGGCTGATCGCGGTCTCGGCCGACACCAAGCGCCTACTGGAACAGGGCCCATACCGTCGCTGCCCGATCGACGTGGTCCGCAACGGCGTGGACCTGGAGCGCTACTCGCCACAGCCGGCCGGCACCGGCAGCGCGCTGCGCCAGCAATGGACGCAGGATCCACAGGCGCTGGTGCTGGTCAGCAATGCCGGCACCGACGATTACAAGGGCTGGATCGACCTGGCCCAGGCCATCGCGCGGCTGCCCGATGCGGTGCGCCCGCACGTGCACATGGCCGTGGCCGGCCACCTGCCCAGCGCACAGCAGCGCGAACAGGTGCAGGCGCTGGGCGAGGTGGCCGCGCAGGTGCACTTCACCGGCCTGCTGGCCGATACCCGCGTACTGATCGCGGCCGGCGATGCTGGCTTCGTGCTGTCCCATGACGTCGAGACGATCTCCTTCGCCTGCCGCGAGATGATGGCCAGCGCCAAGCCGATGCTGGTCAGCGATTACGCGGGCCTGCCGGAAAACATCGAACAAGGCGTCGATGGCTGGGTCGTTGCCACCCGCGACATCGACGCCATCGCCGCACAGGTGCAGGCGCTGTACGCACAGCGCGATGCGCTGCCGGAACATGGCCGGGCAGCACGCCGCCATGCACAGCGGGAGTTCGGCCTGCAGACATTCGCCGACGCCACGCTGGCCAGCTACCACGCCGCCCTGGCCAGCCCCTGAGCCAGGTTGCCCGAACGCTCAATCAGTGATGCCGGGCCCCTGCAGGCGGCGCTCGTGCTCGAGTTCCGCCGCCGACGGCCGGCAGGTGCCGGCGACCGCGTCGGCAGGCACCAGCCACCAGCGGCGACGATTGGAAATGCCCGCCATTTCGGCCTGCGCACGATCAATGCAGGCCTGCATCGCATCCTCGTTCACCAGCAGCCAGCGGTGCTGCGGAACCAGCCGCTGCCAGCGCACGGCTGCCTGCAGCTGTTGATGCCAACGCGCTTCGAATCCAAAGGTGGCCGCAGGACGATCGGCCATCAGCAGGTTCTGCTCTTTCCATGCCACCAGTCCCAGCTCGGCCTGCGGGCCGATGCGTGCGCTGACCTCGCGCATCAGGCCACGGGCCGAGCTGGAATCGTTCAACACCGGATAACCGACCAGGCTGTACAGCACCCAGACCCCGGCAAGGGTAGCGACCAGGGCAACGTGCCGACGCCGGCGCCCGCACACCCACAGGCTCAAGGCCGACCAGACCGCCATCGCCAGCGCCGTCCAGGCCAGCGCATCGGTGGCACCGGGAAGCAACCCGCGGCCATGGGTAAGGCGCACTTCGAAATCCGGATCACCCAGCAGCGCCAGCGCACCGACCAGGCCCAGCGCCAGTGCCAGCAACGCGGTGAATGCGCCCAGCACACGCTGCACATCGCGCCGCCTCAGCAGCCCCGGCAGCAACGGCGCCAACGCCAGGCAGAACATCGGCAATGCCGGCAGGATGTAGACGTCGCGCTTGCCGTGCGGGATGGAGAAGAACAGCACGACCAGCAGCCACCAGGCCAACGGCAGCAGGTAGCGCGCATCGCGCCGGCGCAGCCGCCGGAACCAGGCCGGAAGCGCCCACGGCAGCAGCAGGAACGCGGGGATCCACATCGACGGCATGATCGCCAGGAAGTACCACCACGGCTGGTGATGGTCCCAGGACTGCGTATAGCGCCGTGCGGTCTGCCGGAACAGGATGTCGTCCATGTAGGCGCGGTACGGCTCCGAGCCGGTGGCCAGGCCGGCCAGCAGCATCGGCGCCAGCCACAACGACACCGCCAGCAGGAAGGCCAGCGGTGCCAGCCAGAAGCGCAGGTCACGCACGTGCAGGCTCACCTGCGGCCAATGCAGCATGGATGCGACTGCGGCCGGCACGATCATCATCAGCGCCAGCACGCCTACGCCCTTGGTGATCACCCCGATGCCGGCGAAGAACCAGCCCATCCACCACCATCGCCAGGCCGGGCCCAGCAGCAGATGGCGCAGCAGGCCGTAGTTGGCCAGGGTGATGAACAGCACCACCAGCGGATCGATCTGCGCCTTCTTCGCCTGGAAGGTGAAGTGCAGCGCGAACAGCAGTGCCCAACCCGCGTACAGCCCCACCTGCCGCGTCCACAGGCGGCGGCCGAGATCGACCACGCACCACAGCGTGCCCAGCGCGGCCAGCAGCGAGGGCAGCAGGAACGCCATCCGCCAGTGGCCGACCAGGCTGTACAGCGCGGCCTGCCACCACATCAGCATCGGCGGCTTGTCCGAATAGAGTTCGGGGCCGCGATGCGGGAACAACCAGTAACCACTGTCGACCATCTGCTTGGCCACCAGCGCGAAACGTGGCTCATCCGATGGCCACGGATCACGGAGGCCCAGGCCGGCCCCCAGCACCAGCAGGGCCATCACCACCAACAACCACGTCTGGCGCGACGCGTGGGTTTTCAGCATGGGACTCGAAACGGCAGCGGGGGTCAGGCTGCTTTTAACAGACGCGCGTAGAAGAAACCGTCAGCATCGTTTTCACCCGGCAGCCGCTGGCGTGCCACCCCTTCGCAATCGACGCCGAACGCGTCGCCCAGTGGCTGCGCCACGGCATCCGGATGCCACTTCAGGAACGCGCGCACCTGATCGATGTTCTCGGCGCGCAGGATCGAACAGGTGGCATACAGCAGCACGCCACCCGGGCGCAGCATCGACCAGCAGGCTTCCAGCAGGCGCGCCTGCACGCCAACCAGTGCATCGATATCTTCAGCGCGACGGTGGAACATCACATCCGGCTGGCGGCGGATCACGCCAGTCGCCGAGCACGGCGCATCCAGCAGGATCGCGTCGAACGGCACGCCATCCCACCAGGCACCGGGATCACTGGCATCGGCAGCCAGGGTCTGCGCATGTTCGCCCACGCCGGTGCGGGTGTAGGTATCGCGTGCGCGGGCCAGACGGCGCGCGTCGATATCCAGCGCCAGCAGGCGCAGGCTGGGGTCGCGCTCCAGCAGGTGCGCCGACTTGCCGCCGGGTGCCGCGCAGGCGTCCAGCACGCGGGCACCGGCCACCGGGGCCAGCGCATCGGCCGCACACTGCGCCGACAGGTCCTGCACCGAGATCGCGCCCTCGGCGAAGCCGGGCAGCTGATTCACGGCAACCGGAGAGGCCAGCCGCAACGCGTCGGCGCTGAGCGGACTGGCTTCCGCGGCGATGCCGGCTTCGGCCAGCGCTGCCAGTGCCTTGTCACGGCCGCCCTGCTGGCGGTTGGCGCGCAACCACAGTGGCGCCGGTTGCAGGCTGGCGCTGAAGATCGCGTCGGCCTGCGCCGGCCAATCGCGTTCCACCGCATCGGCCAGCCATTCCGGGAAGGCATCGCGCGCGGGCTGTTCCGGGAAACCTTCGCGCTGCGCGCGGCGCAGGATCGCATTGACCAGGCCTGCCTGGCGCTCACGGCCCAGTGCACGCGCGGCATCGACCGTGGCCGACAGCGCCGCGTGCGCCGGCAGCTCGAGCACGTCCAGCTGGGCGAACCCGACCATCAGCAGCGTGCGCAGGTCGGCATCACGCGCCGACAGCGGCTTCTGCATCCACGACTGCAGCGCCGCGTCATAGGTGCTGCGACGACGCAGGACGGCAAAACACAGGGCTTCCAGCAGCGCGCGGTCGCGGCTGTCGGCCAGCTTCGGCAGCGCCCAGGCCAGCTCGGCCTTCAGCGAACGGCCACGGGTGAACACCTGTGCCAGCACACGTGCGGCCAGCATGCGCGTGGCCGCGCCCGGCGCCGCCTTGGCGACGGAGAAATCGTTCTGCTTCGACACCGCTTATGCCCCCACGCGCAGATCGCGGCGGGCGTTGAGGTAGTCGGCCGCAGTAATCGCCTTGCCACCTTCCCGCTGCAGCACTCGCAGGCGCAGCGCGCCCTGGCCACAGGCGATGTCGATGCCATCGCGGCTGGCGGCCAGTACGGTGCCCGGTGCCTGGCCGTGGTCCGCCTCCAGCGCCACCGCACCATGGATGCGCACGCGTTCACCGGCCAGCGTCGCCTCGGCGATCGGCCACGGATTGAACGCGCGCACGGTACGCGCCAGCGCGCCGGCGTCCTGCGCCCAATCCAGCTTCGCTTCGGCCTTGTCCAGCTTGTGCGCGTAGGTCACGCCCTGCTCCGGCTGCGGCCGCGCGATCGGCTTGATGCCGGCACGCAGCAGGCCCAGGCCATCGGACAGCACCTGTGCGCCCAGCTCGGCCAGCTTGTCATGCAGCTGGCCACCGGTATCGGTGGCCGCGATCGGCAGTTCCTGGTGCAGCAGCACCGGGCCGGTGTCCAGGCCGGCCTCCATCTGCATCAGGCAGACGCCGGTCTTGGCGTCGCCGGCCTGGATCGCGCGCTGGATCGGCGCGGCACCGCGCCAGCGCGGCAGCAGCGAGGCATGCACGTTCCAGCAGCCGTGGGTCGGAATGGCCAGCACCGCCTTGGGCAGGATCAGGCCGTAGGCCACTACCACCATCAGATCCGGCTGCAGGTCGCGCAGCTGCTGCTGGGCGGCCGCGTCCTTCAGCGACTCCGGCTGGTAGACCGGAATGCCACGGGCCACGGCTTCCAGCTTGACCGGCGACGGCGCCAGGCCACGGCCACGGCCGGCCGGACGATCAGGCTGGGTGTAGACGGCCACGACCTCATGATGGCGCGCAGCCGCGCGCAGCGATGACACCGCGAATTCCGGCGTACCGGCAAAGACAATCCTCATGGCTACCCCACTTGCAGGATGGATTCGTGCAGGAAAGAAAACGGCGCCGTCGGCCGGCGCCGTACAGCCCGCGCGTGCCGCGCAGGCGCGGGCCACCCGAAGGGTGGCCCGGATTGGCGATCACGCCACGTGCTTGCGCTGCTTGGCCAGCTTCTTGCGCACCATCTCGCGCTTGAGCGGCGACAGATAGTCGATGAACAGCTTGCCGTCCAGGTGATCCATCTCATGCTGGATGCAGGTGGCCAGCACTTCGCCGGCTTCCATCTGCTGTTCCTGGCCGTTGCGGTCCAGGTACTTCACGGTGATGGTATCGGCACGGGTGACGTCAGCGAAGATGCCCGGAACCGACAGGCAGCCTTCCTGGTACACCCGGCCCCCGTCCTTGGCGACGATTTCCGGGTTGATGAACACATGCGGTTCATTCTTTTCTTCGCTGACGTCGATGACCATGAAGCGCTTGTGCACGTCCACCTGGGTGGCGGCCAGGCCGATGCCCGGGGCGTCGTACATGGTCAGGAACATGTTGTCGATCAGTTCCTGGAAGGCCGGCGTGGTGACTTCGGCGGCTTCGATCAACGCAGCCTTGGTACGCAGGCGCGGATCGGGGAACTCGAGAATGGGGAGAAGGGCCATGGCTGTTTCCGGATAGGGGGCCGGCACGCCGGCATACGTCGCAGATTCTAGCTCCAACGCTTGCCTTGCGCCCCGGTTTCTGGACTATAGTGCGCGAACCTGTTGGGGAATCAGGGCTTCACACCTATGTTGCTTCGTTTTCGTACGGTCGTCGCCGCGGCGATGCTGACCGTGGCTGCCTATGCTACCGCCGTGGAAGTGAATGGCGGGCACCCGGACACCTATGTGGTCCGAAAAGGGGATACGTTGTGGGATATCGCCGCACGTTTCCTGCAGAAGCCGTGGCTGTGGCCGGAGATCTGGCAGGCCAATCCGCAGATCGCCAATCCGCACCTGATCTATCCCGGTGACGTGCTCAGCCTGGCCTATCTGGACCGGGTGACCGTCGCTGCCAAGCCCGGCCCGCGCCAGGAAGCCCCGATCGATGCCATTCCGCTGGCCCAGGTCGAGCCGTTCCTGAAGCAGCTGAGCGTGGTCGACAGCATCGAGCAGCTGCCCTACGTGGCCGGCCTGGAGGAAGAACGCCTGCGCGTCACCAGCGGCAGCGCGGTGTACGTGCGCCTGGCCGACGCCCAGCTGGGGCAGCGCTGGGCCGTGGTCCGCCCGACCGTGCGCTACGCCCAGCCCAAGCCGACCGAGGACCTGACCGCCAACGGCGACGTCACCCCGGGCAGCGGCAACCTGTGGCGGGCCTACAACGCCCCCAACCACCGCCGCGGCGTGCTCGGCTATGAGCTGGCCCAGGTCGCCACCGGCACCATCACCCATGTCGCCGGCGGCAAGGTCGAGGCGTCCACCCTGGTGCTGGACAAGAACGAGGGCGGCCGCGAGGTGCGTGCCGGCGACCGCCTGGTCCCGGTCGAGGCCAAGCCGTACGACCTGCAGTTCATTCCCCATGTCCCGGCCGCCGGTGTGGAGGGCGTCGACGTGCGCGTGCTGGCCGTCACCGACATGTTCACCGCCGCCGGCCCGCGCGATGTGATCGCGATCTCGGCAGGCCGCGCGCAGGGCGTGGACAACGGCACCGTGTTCTCGTTGTGGCGCCCAGGCCGCCACGTGGCGCACCGCATGAAGTACCCGACCTCGTCGCGCATGGACGATTCGCTCAGCACCGGCGCAGGCCGGGTCTCGCTGCCGGACGAATACGCCGCGCACGCCATGGTGTTCCGGACCTTCGACAACGTCAGCTACGCGCTGGTGATGCAGGGCGTGAAGCCGGTGCGCGTGGGGTTCAACGCACTGCACCCGGATGCGCGGTAGAGTCGACTGTTAGTCGACTGCTCTTCACCGCCCCCCGAAAGCGCCCGCGCTGCGCGCGGTAGTCGACTGACAGTCGACTCTACAGGGGCGGTCTCCGGCAAAGTCTGACAGCCACATGCGAAGGCGCCCTAGGGCGCCTTTGTTGTATGCGCTCGATAGTGGGGGGATGACCAACCCAACTGACGAGGCGCTGCTGCGCCTGTTGATGGCAGGCGGCGCGCTGGCACCACGTCGGGCCCTGCTGGAGGCCGCAGGCAATGCGGAAATCGCGATCGCGCAGGGCACCGCGAACTGGCGCGCCCACGGCTGCACGCCAGAGCAGTGCGCCGCACTGGAACGCCCGGACGCCCGTGCCTCGGCCGTGGCACGGCGCTGGCTGGAAGACGACAACCAGCACCTGCTGGCCTTCACCGATCCGGCATTCCCCCCGGCCCTGCTGGATGTTCCCAACCCACCCCTTGCGCTGTTCATCGCCGGTGACCCCAGCCTGGCCTGGCGCCCGTCGGTGGCGCTGGTCGGCAGCCGCTCGCCAACGCCGGGCGGACGCGCGCTGGCAGCCCGCTTTGCCGGCTGTTTCGTCGAAGCCGGACTGACGGTGACCAGCGGCCTGGCGGCGGGCATCGACGCCGCCGCCCACCAGGCGACACTCGACGCCGGTGGTTGCACCGTGGCGGTCATCGGCACCGGCCCGGACCGGGCCTACCCGGACAGCCACGCCCGCCTGCAGGCCCGGATCGCTACCGAAGGCGCGGTGCTCAGCGAGTACCTGCCAGGCACGCCGGCACGCCCCGGCCACTTTCCCGCCCGCAACCGGCTGGTGGCCGGGCTGGCACTGGCGACGGTGGTGGTCGAGGCCGCCCAGCGCTCCGGCGCCCTGATCACCGCACGCCTGGCCGCCGAGGCCGGCCGCGAGGTCTGCGCCCTGCCCGGCTCGGTGCTCAATCCACGCGCGGCGGGCTGCCATCGGCTGATCCGTGAGGGTGCTGCATTGGTCGAGCGCCCGGAGGAGGTCCTGGAACTGCTGGCCCCCGCCCTCCGCCAGCAGCTGCCGGGCTTGCAATCACGGTTGGCCACCCCCACTGAACAGGCACCGCCGGTACTCCTGCCGGCGCGCTGGGCCGACGACCCTGACTACCAGTGCTTGTGGCGGGCCCTGGACCACAACCCAAGCGGTATGGATTCACTGATCACGCGCTGTGGATTGACGGCGCCCCAGGTGTCCTCCATGCTGCTGGCCATGGAACTGGCGGGAATCGTGGTGTGCGTACACGGCCGCTACTGTCGAACTCCCTAGTTTCTTCACCTCCACAGCGTCGCGCGACGCAGGCCGAGGGGCAATGAAAGAGAGCATCCTGGACGTACTGCTGTACCTGTTTGAACACTATTTCAGCGAAGATGCGGACCTGATCCGTGACCGCGATTCGCTCCAGAACGGCCTGATCCAGGCCGGTTTCAGCCCAACCGAGATCAACAAGGCATTCGACTGGCTCGATGCCCTGGCCGCGCAGCGGCCGAGCGTGGCCCAGGCGCGGGTCGATGGCCCCGTGCGCGTCTACCACGGCCCCGAGCTGGACAAGCTGGACGTGGAATGCCGTGGTTTCCTGCTGTACCTGGAACAGCACGGCATCCTCGACGCCGACCAGCGCGAGCTGGTGCTGGACCGGGCGATGGCCCTGGACCAGGACGAACTGGACCTGGACGACCTGAAATGGGTCGTACTGATGGTGCTGTTCAACCAGCCCGGCTCCGAGGCGGCGTATGCCTGGATGGAGACGCAGATGTTCATGGACGAGCCAGAACCCCTGCACTGACCGTACACTTGGGGGCATAGCGCATTCAGGAGCGTCCCCGTGAGCGAGTGGTTCCATGCAGAAGGCAACCGGCAGCAGGGTCCGCTGCCGGCGGAACAGTTGGTCGAGTTGTTCCGCAACAACCAGATCTCCCTGGACACCCTGGTCTGGCGCGACGGCCTGCCGCAATGGCAGCCGTTGCGCACCGTGGTCGACGAACTCGGCCTGATCGTGCCGGCGCTGGACGCTGCCACGCCACCCGTGGAACCCGAGCCCGAACCGGAACCGGTGGCACCGCCTCCGCCGCAGCCGCCGGTACTGCCGCCGTCCACCCCCTACACCACCAGTGCATCGGCCACCGCCCTGCCGGCGCCGAAGAAGAAGCTGTCCGGCTGTGCCCTGACCGCCATCATCGGCGGCGGCCTGCTGTTGGTGCTGGTACCGATCGTGGCCATCCTGGCCGCCATCGCGCTGCCTGCCTACAACGACTACACCGTGCGCGCCAAGGTCGCCGGCGCAGTGACCGCATTGCAGCCGTTGAAGGACCAGGTGCAGCATTTCGCCGATGACGAAGGCCGTTGCCCCGGTGCCAACGACGCCGGCTTCCCGGCCCCGGGTGACTTCGCCCATGCAGGGCTGTCGGCGGTGAACATCGGTCGCTTCAACAATGGCCACTGTGGCATCGAAGCCACCCTGGCGCTGCCCGGCAAGAGCCTCGATGGCGACCTGCTGTGGCTGGAATACGATCGCGACAGCGGCCGCTGGGAATGCAGTGGCGAAAGCAACGACAAGTACCTGCCGCCGTCGTGCCGCGGCTGAGCCACGCGCACGCCAGCACCTCCAAGGATGATTCAACAGGGAACATGCAATGACTGAGTGGTACTACGCCGAAGGACAGCAACGCCAGGGCCCGCTGCCGGTCCAGGAGATCCGCCAGCGCTTCCAGCGTGGCCAGCTCAACCTGGACACCCTGGTCTGGCGCGAGGGCATGGCCCAGTGGGCTGCACTGCGCCAGGTGGTCGACGAGCTCGGCCTGCAGACGCTGGCCGATGCCAGCACGGCCACCAGCAGCGGCGGCTTCGACCTGCGTGGCGACTATGCCGCCATCGACAACGGCAGCGCCCCCCTGCCCGGCACCGGCGCACTCAGCAGCTCGCCCTACAGCGCTCCAGCCGCCGCCGGCGGCGGTGGCCACGCACAGCCGGTGGTTGGCGGTGAAGTGGTCTACGCGGGCTTCTGGAAGCGCGTGGCGGCCTACATGATCGACTACTTCGTGCTGGTCATCCCCGGCAGCATCATCGGTGCGATCCTCGGTGCGATCCTCGGCGCCAGCATGGGCGCGGTGGGCAGTGGCGAATCGGCCATCGAGATCGTGGCGCAGCTGGCCAGTGCCCTGATCAACCTCTGCATCGGCATGGCCTACTACACCTGGTTCCACGCCTCGCAGGGCGGCGCCACGCTGGGCAAGATGGCGGTCGGCATCAAGGTCGTGCGCGGCAACGGCGAGCGCCTGACCAAGGCGCGCGCATTTGGCCGCTACTGGGCCATGCTGCTGAGCAGCTTCACCCTCGGCATCGGTTTCCTGATGGCGGCCTTCACCGAGCGCAAGCAGGGCCTGCACGACATGATCTGCGACACCCTGGTGGTCGACCGCTGGGCCTACACCGACCAGCCGCAGCTGCAGCGCCGCGAGCTGGGCACGGTGACCGTGCTGGTGCTCGTGCTGACCGGCCTGCTGTCGCTGGCGGGCCTGGTCCTGCTGGTGTTCGCGGTCGGCTTCATCGCCAAGATGGCCTCATGAACGGCCATCCTCACGCCTGGCTGCTTGACATGGGCTGGCCGGGCGTGATTCCTCTAATAAGGTGAAACCTGAACGCCCGGCACATTACCGGGCGTTCAGTTTATGGATTTGCCCGTGGCCGCTTCACTAATGCGGCCGTTTGCTCCACCCTAGCGGCCCCTCTCCCCCGGTCCGCCCACAGACCTTTCCTGACATGCCCAAGCACCTGCTCATCGTCGAATCGCCGGCCAAGGCCAAGACGATCAACAAATACCTCGGCAAGGACTACACGGTCCTGGCCTCGTATGGGCACGTGCGCGACCTGATCCCGAAGGAAGGCGCGGTCGACCCGGACAACGGGTTCGCCATGCACTACGACGTGATCGACAAGAACGAAAAGCATGTCGATGCGATTGCCAAGGCCGCCAAGAGCGCCGACGACATCCTGCTGGCGACCGACCCGGATCGCGAGGGTGAGGCGATCAGCTGGCACATCGCCGAGATCCTGAAGGAACGCGGGCTGGTCAAGGACAAGCCGATGCAGCGCGTGGTGTTCACCGAGATCACCCCGCGCGCCATCAAGGAAGCGATCAGCCAGCCGCGCGCGATCGCCAGCGACCTGGTCGATGCCCAGCAGGCGCGCCGCGCGCTGGACTACCTGGTCGGCTTCAACCTGTCGCCGGTGCTGTGGCGCAAGGTCCAGCGCGGCCTGTCCGCCGGCCGCGTGCAGAGCCCGGCGCTGCGCATGATCGTCGAGCGCGAGGAAGAGATCGAAGCCTTCATCGCCCGCGAATACTGGTCGATCGCCGCCGAGTGCGCGCACCCGTCGCAGCACTTCAATGCCAAGCTGATCAAGCTGGACGGGCAGAAGTTCGAGCAGTTCACCGTCACCGACGGTGACACCGCCGAAGCCGCACGCCTGCGCATCCAGCAGGCCGCGCAGGGCTCGCTGCATGTCACCGATGTGGCCAGCAAGGAGCGCAAGCGCCGCCCGGCGCCGCCGTTCACCACCTCCACCCTGCAGCAGGAAGCCTCACGCAAGCTCGGCTTCACCACCCGCAAGACCATGCAGGTGGCGCAGAAGCTGTATGAAGGCGTGGCGATTGGCGACGAAGGCACCGTCGGCCTGATCTCGTACATGCGTACCGACTCGGTGAACCTGTCGCAGGACGCGCTGGCCGAGATCCGCGATGTGATCGCCCGCGACTACGGCATCGCCTCGCTGCCGGACCAGCCGAACACCTACCAGACCAAGTCCAAGAACGCCCAGGAAGCGCACGAAGCGGTGCGCCCGACCTCGGCGCTGCGCACGCCGGCCCAGGTCGCACGCTTCCTCACCGACGACGAGCGCCGCCTGTACGAACTGATCTGGAAGCGCGCCGTCGCCTGCCAGATGATCCCGGCCACGCTCAATACCGCCAGCGTCGACCTGTCGGCCGGCAGCGAGCACGTGTTCCGTGCCAGCGGTACCACCGTGGTGGTGCCCGGCTTCCTGGCCGTGTACGAAGAAGGCAAGGACAACAAGAGCGCCGAGGACGAGGACGAAGGCCGCAAGCTGCCGGCGATGAAGCCTGGCGACCGCGTGCCGCTGGAACGCATCCAGGCCGAACAGCATTTCACCCAGCCGCCGCCGCGCTACACCGAAGCGGCGCTGGTGAAGGCGCTGGAAGAGTACGGCATCGGCCGTCCCTCGACCTACGCTTCGATCATCCAGACCCTGCTGTTCCGCAAGTACGTGGAAATGGAAGGCCGCAGCTTCCGCCCGTCCGACGTCGGCCGCGCAGTGTCCAAGTTCCTGTCCAGCCACTTCACCCGGTACGTGGACTACGACTTCACCGCCAAGCTCGAAGACGAGCTCGACGCCGTCTCGCGTGGCGAAGAAGAGTGGATCCCGCTGATGGCCCGCTTCTGGGAGCCGTTCAAGGAGCTGGTGGAAGACAAGAAGGAATCGGTCGACCGTGCCGAGGCCAGTGGCGCGCGCGAGCTCGGCACCGACCCGAAGACCGGCAAGCCGGTCAGTGTGCGCCTGGGCCGCTTCGGGCCGTACGCCGCCATCGGCAGCACCGCCGAAGATGCCGAAGAAAAGCCCAAGTTCGCCTCGCTGCGCCCCGGCCAGTCGATGCACACCATCTCCCTGGAAGACGCGCTGGAGCTGTTCCTGATGCCGCGCGCGCTGGGTGAGGACAAGGGCGAGCCGGTCAGCGTCGGCATCGGCCGCTTCGGCCCGTTTGCCAAGCGCGGCAGCACCTATGCCTCGCTGAAGAAGGAAGACGACCCGTACACCATCGACCTGGCCCGCGCCGTGTTCCTGATCGAAGAGAAGGAAGAGATCGCGCGCAACCGGATCATCAAGGAATTCGAGGGCAGCGACATCCAGGTGCTGAACGGCCGTTTCGGCCCGTACATCAGCGACGGCAAGATGAACGGCAAGATCCCCAAGGATCGCGAGCCGGCATCGCTGACCCTGGCCGAAGTGCAGCAGCTGATGGAAGAAACCGGCAAGCCGGTGCGCAAGGGCTTTGGCGCCAAGAAGGCCGCCGCGAAGAAGGCCCCGGCCAAGAAAGCAGCGGTGAAGAAGGAAGCGGCACCAAAGAAGGCCGCTGCAAAGAAAGCGCCTGCCAAGAAGGCCCCGGCCAAGAAAGCAGTAAAGAAGGCCGCCGCCAAGAAGGCCCCGGCGAAGAAGGCCGCTGCAAAGAAGTAGATCCATGCCATGCGTGGATGAGGGGCAAGGTGTGCGGACCAGCGGTCCGCACCTACCGTCCGCGCCGACCACCCCTTCTGCACGCAGCCGGGGGATAATGAAGGCCCACGCCGGGCCGGTCGCCGCCATGAAAGAACTCACCCTGGACTCTGCTGTCGCCACGCTCCGCGCGGGCGGCGTGATCGCCTACCCGACCGAAGCGGTCTGGGGCCTGGGCTGTGATCCCTCGCACGAAGCTGCGGTGCACATGGTGCTGCGGCTGAAGCAGCGCCCGATCGAAAAAGGCATGATCCTGGTCGCGGCCGAGCTGGCGCAGCTGGAAGGCTGGGTGCGCCTGCAGGCGCTGCCCGACGCCCGCCAGCGCGCAGTACTGGCCAGCTGGCCCGGCGCCAACACCTGGATCCTGCCCGCCGGCCCGCGCGCGCAGCCCTGGGTCACCGGCGAACACAGCGGGATTGCGGTGCGCATCAGCGCACACCCGCTGGTGGCCGAACTCTGCCGCGCCTGGGGTGGCCCGCTGGTCTCCACCAGCGCCAATCTGGCCGGCGAACCACCGGCGCGCAGCCGCGAAGAGCTGGATCCCCGCCTGCTGCGCCTGCTTGACGGCATCCTTGACGGACAGACCGGTGGCCTGGCCCAACCCACCCCCATACGCGACGCGCTCAGCGGCAACGTGCTGCGCTCCTGAGCTGCCGATTGCACTGCCGCGGACAATCACGCACGCTGCCGCCATGAGCCTGCTCCGCGCCACCTTCAGCCTGTGCCTGCTGCTGCCGTGGACGTCGTCCGCCGCCGGGGCCGAGGACGTGCGGGTGTACCGCTGCGTTGCCAGCAACGGCGCCGTTGCCCTGCAGGACACGCCCTGCAACAGCGGCCGCCAGCAGGTACGCGACCTGCAGCGCCCGCGCGATCCCGCTCCACGGGTGGTACGCAGTGATGCCACGCCTCCGCCGCCCAGCGAACCCCCGGTCATCCGCGAGCGCGAAGTCCGCCACGTCTACATCCAGCCGCCGCAACCGATGTACGAATGCGTGAGCGAGGATGGACGCCGCTATACCAGCGACAACAACGAAGGCAATCCGCGCTGGGTGCCGCTGTGGACCAGTGTCTGGCTGCCACACGGCCATCGGGGCCCGGCCTACCCGGGTCCGCGCCCGGCCATCGGCACGCCGATCGGCGAAGGCGCGGGTTATCGCCCTCCCTCGATCGGCATGGGCGTGCAGGTCCCGGCCGGCAGCGTGCTGGTTCGCGACAGCTGCCATGCGTTGCCGCCGCAGGAAGTCTGCGCGCGACTGAGTGACCGCCGCTGGGAGCTGGATCGCCGTTACAACAGCGCACTGCAGAGTGAACGCACCGCCATCAGCAACGAACAGCGCGGCATCGATGCGCGCCTGTCGCGCGATTGCGAACGCTGAGCGCAGCAGGCCGTCGCAGCCTGTACGCTGTGCGCATGAACCGAGTGATCTGGCTGCTTCTGGTGCTGCTGCCTGGAAGCGCGTTGGCCGAAGAGGGCGTGATCTACCGCTGTACCTCCAGCAGCAGTGACGTCCCTACCCTGCAGCGCACGCCGTGCCCCACCGGCAGCAAGCAGCAGGTGCTGCGCATGCCCCACCCGGCCAACTCGCAGCCGGCCGCCGCTGCACCTGTGGCGGCCGAACCTGCACCCGCCCCTGTCGAAACACCCGCGCGGGTGCCGGCCGGAGCGGCCGTTGCCCCTGCGGCCCCAGCGAAACCACGACGCGCGGATGAAGGACGCACGATCATGGAAGCAGGCATGGTCGAACACGAAGGAGACGACCAGATCCTCGACAGCGCGACGCTGCGTCGCGATGCCGAGGCCCGCGCCGCCGCAGGTGATGGTCCACCGAAGCCGCCACTTCCTCCGATCTTCCAGTGCACCGACAGCCAGGGCCGCGGCTACCTGTACGAGTACGAGGCCGCGCCCGGCCGCTGCGAGCTGATGACGGTACAGGGCCTTGGCGGAGTGACGCCGGTGAACGCCGCCAGCTGTGAAGTGGTGCGCGACCACTGCGAAGCGCTTCCCGAAGCGCAGCGCTGCGGTGGTTGGCAGCAGCGCTTCCGCGATGCCCGCGGCCGTGAGCGCTTCGCCGCGCCGGAGAACCGCGATACCGCGCGCGGTGAACGCAAGCGGCTGCAGGACGTGCTCGAAGCCAGCAACTGCCCGGTACCGGGGTGACAGCGGCGGCATGGCCGCACCTGCCCATGGGGTGGATCTGTTGTAGAGCCGAGCCAGGCTCGGCTGCCGTTGGCGGAGTGCAGCCGAGCAAGGGCTCGGCTCTACAGCAGAGCGATCAGAACCCGTAGCGCAGGAATCCACCATCCACCGCGATGCACTCGCCGGTGACATAGCTGGCCGCCGGCAGGCACAGGAAGCCCACGGCTGCAGCCACTTCCTCCGGCTCGCCGATGCGGCGCATGGGCGTGCGATTGATGACTTCCTCGTAGTAGTCCGGGTCCGCCAACGGCCCGGACGTGCGCCGCGTGCGGATGTACCACGGCGCCACCGCGTTGACCCGGATGCCATCCTCGGCCCACTCGACGGCCAGGTTGCGGGTCATCTGGTGCATCGCCGCCTTGGTCATGCCGTAGACCACGCCGCTGCGCACATGGGTCAGGCCGGACACGCTGCCGACGTTGACGATGGACGACGACGCGTGGCGGGCCAGCAACGGATGCGCGTAGCGCGACAGCTCGAATGCCGAGAACAGGTTGGTCTCGAAGATCTTCCGCCATTCATCCTCGGAATACTCGGTGGCCGCCTTGGTGACGTTGCCGCCGGCGTTGTTGACCAGGATGTGCAGGCCATCGCTGTGGTCCTCCACCCAGTCCAGGATCTGGCGGCGGTCCTCGTCGTCGGAGACATCGGCAGCCAGTGCATGCACCTGCATCTGCGGATACACGTCCAGCAGTTCGTCACGCGCCGTCTCCAGCATGTCGATATCACGGCCGACGATCATCAGATCGGCGCCGAAGCCGGCCAGTTCATGCGCGATGGCAAGGCCGATGCCGGCGCTGGCGCCGGTGATCAGGGCGGTCTGGCCGTCCAGGCGCCACCGTTGCTGGGTCATGTGCTCTCCGGGGCCGCGCCCGCTGTGTTTCGATGCGGCAAGGATACGCGCTCACGGCCGCCCCCTGCCGAGGATGCGACACTGCCCGCACGCCCATCACGGAGTGCCGCCATGCGCATCCTGATCCTGTCCACGTCCCTGCTGGCCACCGTGCTGCTGTCCGCTTGCCAGCGCCCGCCCACGCCGAATCCGGAGAAGCCGCCGGAACCGCAGGCCATGGCCCGTGCGATCCAGCAGCCACTGGACCGCGCCAAGCGCGTGCAGAAAACCGTCGATGACGCCGCTGCGAGCGAGCGCAAGGCCGAGGCTGACGCCACGCAGTAACCCCGCGAACGAAAACGCCCGGCCAAGGCCGGGCGTTTCCAGTAGATCCACGCCATGCGTGGATGGCTTCCGGTCAGAACCCGCAGAAGCAGTACGCCAGCGCCTTCACCGGCGTGCCGTTGCCCTTCTCGCGGGCCGCGTTCTCGACAAAGCGCAGCTGCGTATCCACTTCCGGCATCGTGCGCGCCAGCACCATCCGTGCCATGCCCGAGTCGGACAGCATCCAGGCACCGGCACGGCTGCCGGCGAAACCGCTGACGAACTGCGCGAACGGCGTTGCCGCCTTCTCGATGTAGCGCACGCGATAGGCATCGGCCTTGCCCAGCTTGGCGCGGCTGGCGGCATCGGCCACGGCATCCTTCAAGCCACCGAAGGCATCGACCAGGCCTCGTTCCTTTGCCTGCGCACCGCTCCACACGCGGCCACGGGCCACTTCGTCGACGGCCTCGACCGGCTTCTTGCGGGCGTCGGCGACGCGACCGGTGAAGTCGGCGTAACCCTTGTTGATCACCGACTGGATGACCTGGCCCACAGCCGGCTCCATCGGGCGGGTGACATCGAACGCACCGGCGAAACGGGTGGTGCCGACACCATCGGTGTGCACGCCGATCTTGTCCAGCGCGCGGCTGAAGTTCGGCACCATGCCGAAGATGCCGATCGAACCGGTGATGGTCGACGGATCGGCATAGATGCGATCGGCGTTCATGCTGATCCAGTAGCCACCGGAGGCGGCCAGGTCGCCCATCGACACCACCACCGGCTTGCCGGCGGCCTGCAGGGCCACCACTTCACGGCGGATCTGCTCGGAGGCGAACACTTCACCACCCGGCGAATTGACACGCAGCACCACGGACTTCACGTTCTCATCGTCACGCGCGGCACGCAGCAGCGCCGAGGTCGATTCGCCACCGATTCGGCCGGCCGGGAGATCGCCGCCGCTGATTTCGCCGGCGGCCACCACCACCGCCACCTGCGGACGGTTGTCGACCGGGTTGCGGCGCGCATCGAGCTGGCCCAGGTAGGTGCCGAAGTCGACGTTGCGGAAACCACCGTCGGCATCGTCGTCGGCCACGCCGCGCTCGATCATCAGATCCTCGAATTCCTCGCGGGTCTTCAGTGAAGTCACCAGCTTCTGCTGCAGGGCGAACTTGGCCAGGTCACCACCGGCAGCGGCGATGCCTTCCGGCAGCGTGTCGATGCCGGCGGCCAGCTGTGCCGGGTCCAGGCGACGGGCCTTGGCGATGTCGCCCAGGTAGCGCTGCCACACGTCGTTCATCCAGAACAGGTCGGCTTCCTTGGAGGCCGGCGACGCAGCATCGAGCACGTACGGCTCGGCCGCGGACTTGTACTCGCCCACCTTGAACAGGTGCACGTCCACGCCGAGCTTGTCCTGCAGGCCGGAGCGGAAATACTGCCGGTAGCGGCCCAGGCCCTCGAGCACCACCGACCCCATCGGATCCAGGTAGACCTCGTCGGCCTGCGCGGCCAGCAGGTACTGCGACTGGCCCATGCTCTCGCTGTAAGCCACCAGCTGCTTGCCGGAGGCGCGCAGGTCCTGCAGTGCGGCGGCGACTTCACGCAGCGAGGCGAAGCCCGACGGCTGCAGCTTGTCCAGCTCCAGCACCACGCGTTCGATCTTCTTGTCTTCCTTGGCCGACTCGATCACCCGCAGCAGGTCGCGCAGCTGGATCTCTTCGGCACCGTTGTCGCCCACCGCCTTGGCCAGCGCACGGCTGACCGGATCAGCGCTGAACTGCTCGACCAGGCGGCCTTCCGGCGCGATCACCAGGGTGGTGCGGTCCTGCAGCGATTTGCTGGCACCGGCGCCCATGCCGGCAGCGATGACGAACATCACCAGCAGCAGGAACAGCAGGCCGAAGAACACCAGGTTGAGGATCAACCGGCGGGTGAAGTTCATGACGTCCCACAGCCCGATGAAGAAACTGGCGACGGGGTTGCGACGCGCCGGGGGCAGCGGGGGCACGGGTTGATTCATGGAACGCTCCGGATGGCTTCTTGCCGTGGTGCCAGCATAGCCGGTGCCGCGTGATGCGGCATCGGACACAAGTCAGGGGATCGCCCGCCACGGGTCATCGCGGCGGGCGGGGCGGATCAGGACAGTACGGACTGGCCGATGCGCAGGCTGCTGCGCCGCAGGCGCCAGCCCATCAGGATGGCGGCGGCGGTCAGTCCGACGATCAGGCCGATCCACATGCCCTGCGGGCCCATGCCCAGCCCCAGGCCGAGCCCGGCGCCGAGCGGCATGCCCAGGCCCCAGTACGCGAACATGGCGATGAACATCGGCACGCGGGTGTCCTTCAGGCCGCGCAGTGCGCCGGCGGACAGTACCTGGATGCCATCCGGGAACTGGAAGGTGGCCGCGTACAGCAGCAGGGTGGAGGCCAGGCCGGCCACCGCCAGGTCGTTGGTGTAGACACCGACGATGGCATCGTGGCCGAACAGCAGCACCGCCGCCGACAACGTCTGCGTGCCCATGATGATCGCGTAGCCAGCCCACGCCGCACGGCGCACGCCGAAGCCATCGCCACGGCCGACTGCATGGCCGACCCGCACGGTGGTGGCTTCGGCCACGCCCATCGGGATCATGAAGCACAGCTGCGCCACGTTGATCGCGATCTGGTGCGCGGCCGCTTCATTGGCACCAAGGCGGCCGATCAGCAGCGCGGTGACGATGAACAGGCCGCCCTCCATCAGCACGGTGATGCCGATCGGCAGGCCGGTGCGCAGCAGATCCCAGATCGCCTTCCAGCGCGGCCCTTCGAAGTGCGAGAACAGCTGCAGGTGGGCGAAGCGCTTGGTGAACCACAGGTAGGTGGCGAAGGCGATCGCCTGCAGCCACATCATCACCGCCGAGGCGATGCCCAGGCCCTCGGCACCCATTTCCGGGAAGCCCAGCTTGCCGTTGGCCAGCACGTAGCCCATCGGTGCCAGCACCAGCAGGCCGCCGAAGCCGAGCAGCATGGTCGGCAACGTCCAGTGCATGCCCTCGCTCAGATAGCGCATGCAGAAATACAGGGTCAGCGCCGGGCCGCCCCAACGCACCGCATGCAGGAACGCGGTGGCGCCCGGCACGATGTCCGGCGCGATGCCGAAGGCCGGCAGCAGCGGCGGCACCACGGTGAGGAAGGTGAACATGATCAGGCCCAGGCCCAACGCCAGCCACAGTGCCTGGCGGAACAGCGGGCCGATCTCGCGCTCGCGGCCGGCGCCATGCAGCTGCGACACCGAGGCCGTGAGCGAGATCAGGGTGCCGATCGGGATCAGCATCGGCAGCCACAACAGCGCCGTGCCGATGGTCACCGCGGCCAGGGTCGCGGTGGCGTGGTGGCCGGCAATGACGTTGTCGACGAAGGAGATCAGACCGGTGGATACATGCCCGAGCACAAGCGGCAGGGCGAGCAGACCGGTGGCGCCGACTTCCTTGCTGAAGCGCGGCGTGGAGGTTGCAGTAGACATAAGGTGCTTGACGCGAACTGCGGTTGCGCGCGAAGGGCACAGGCACCGGGTTGCGGCCGGTCATCTTACGCGTGCAGCGCGCGCATTCCCATGACATGGCGTGAATGCTGGGTTCCGGCAGGCCCCAGCATCACGCGTTGCGATCGCGTTACGAACAGGAAAGGGGACGGAGGGGATTAAGTCGTTTCCAGCCCGACTGTGCCGAATACGACTTAATCCCCTCCGTCCCCTTTGTTTACTGACCCGCCTGGCGCTTGAGCCAGGTGTCGCGCTCGGCGGCCGGCACCGCGAGGAACGCGCTGCGAACCGTGTCGCGCTCCTGCGGCGGCGTGCGCTGCGCGACCAGGGTGAGCTGGGCCAGCTGCGCCGGGCTGAGCTGGCGCAGCACGGCCAGCGCGGCCTCGCGCTGTTGCGGCGGCACGAACCCGAACAGGCCGTGCAGCTTGGGGAACTCCAGGCCCAGCTGCGGGCCCAACCGCCAGCCATCGCGGAACGCCTGGTCCTGCGCCTGGAACTGCTGGCGCAGGCGCTGCTGCTGGTCGGCTGGCAGTGCATTGAATCGCGCAGCGGCCTGACGGATCCGCTCGCGCTCGCCCTCCGGCAGGGCGCGCCAGGCCGCGTAATCGGCCCGACGCTGGCGCTGCTGCGGGGCGTCAAGCTGGGCGAACGCGGCGGGTGTCGTGCTTGTGGTGGCCGGGGCCGTAGCCGCCGGTGAACTGCCCGGCACTGGCGGCGGCAGCGGCACGTTCAAGGTCTGCGGCGCGGCGGACAGCGACAACGGCAGGGTCAGCAGCAGGCTGGCGAGCAGGGTCTTATTCATCGGCGGCAGCGGTTTCCAGCGTGGCACTGGCCGGCTCGGGCCGGCTCGGCCTGGATTGTGATTCGTCCACCGGCAGCGGGCCGCCAGCAGCGGTCCACGCATACAGATCAGCATCGGCCACCAGCGGATAGTCGCGGTCGGCCAGCATGGTGGCGTCGTCCGTAGCCTGCACAGGGGTCGCGTCCGGCGTGGCGTTGACCTTGCTTGGCGGCAGTGCTTCCACCGTGACGGGGCCCGCCTCACCGACCACGCCTTCCGGCAGCGGTGCGTCGCTGCCAGACGAATGGCCCTGCCAATAGCGCCAGCCCAGCGCGGCTGCCAACAGCACAACCACGGTCACCAGCAGGATCAATGGACCGCGCCAGCGCGGCTTTGCGTTCGAACGGCGGCGCCTGCCATTGGCAGCCGTGCGATCTTCACGCTGCGGCGCACGCCAGCCGGAGGTCGGGGCTTCATTGTTGGCCGCCGGCGCGGCCGGCTGCTGCAGCTGCTGCAGGCGTTTGGCGGGCAGGTCGCGGATGCGCAACTGCACCTGTTCGGCCAGCTGGCGCCAGGCCGAGGCATCGGGTTGGCCGTGCGCATCACGCGGGCAGGCCTCGGCCAGCAGGTGCTGGTAGCCGGCTTCATCCTGGTCAAGCACGCGCATGGCGATACCTTCATCCAGGCTGCCGCCCACCCGCAGCAACAGCGCCAGGCGCGGCAACGGTCCCATCTCGCCCAGCGCGGCCAGCGGCGGTTCCCACTGGCCGCCCACCGGCTCGCGCAGCGCCTGGCGCTGGCCCAGCAGGGTCCAGAAGCGGGTCGGCCACTGCGCCATCGGCAGGTCACTGGCGACCGCGGCAAAGGCACGCATCACCGCCACCAGGGTCTGCTCGGCACGCGCGGCATCGCCGCACTGCAGCTCAGCCACCACCAGGGCGCGGCGCTCGACGCCACGCAGGAACGCCGACAGCGCGCCGGCCGCGGTCGAGGAAACAGGGGCGGGCACAGCCGTCATCGGTCACTCCAAAGGTCTGGGGGAATGATAGCGGCAGGCAATCGACGCCCGTAGGACTTGCGCCCACGGATACTTCGTGCTGCAGGTTGTGCACAGCACCACGCTCCCGGCGCGGGAAACTGCGGCATGCAGCTGAATTCACTCTGTTTCAGCAATGTTTCACACTTAAGTCCTTGATTTTGAATTCTTTTTGAGTATGGCGATTTTTTGACCAACCCAAGCGTGAGCTCGTCGCCATCGGCCTCCTGCGTTCCCGTCGACCGGTAACGCACAACGTTATCCACAGAACATGTGGATAAGCCTGAATCTCCAATGGACACCGATATTTAGGTGACATTTATGATTCAACGGGCGCCGCTCCGCCGTCTCCCACCCCGCCATCCGCGCGCGCATGGCCCGGTACACTCGCCCGATGCTTTCACCGATTCCGACCCTGCAGGTCGCCCTGCCCGTCCCCCTGCCCCGCCTGTTCGACTACCTGTCGCCGGAGGGCGATGGCCCCACGGTTGCGGTCGGCTGCCGCCTGAAGGTGCCGTTCGGCAACCGCGAGCTGGTCGGGGTGGTGGTGGGGCACGGCCAGACCGACGACGGCCAGGGACTGCGCCAGGCGTTGGCCTGGTGCGACCCGCAGCCGCTGCTGCAGGGGGAGCTGTGGCAGAGCCTGCAATGGCTGGCGCGTTACACCCACGCACCGCTGGGCGAAGTCCTCAGCACCGCCCTGCCCGGCCCACTGCGCCATGGCGACACCCTGCCTGACACCCATCACTGGGGCTGGCAGCTGACCCCCGAAGGCCATGCCCAGCGCGGGAAGCTGCGCGCCGGCAGCCGCCCGCGACAGTTGGCAGAACTGCTGGCCGAAGCCGTCGTGGACGAGGACGTGCTGGGCGAACGCATGGAGGACTGGCGGACCGCCGCGCGCAGCCTGGCCAAGCGTGCGCTGGCCGAGCGCGTGGCGATGACGGTGGCACCGCAGCATGCGCAGCCACTGCCCGGCCCCACGCTCAACCCGGACCAGGCCGAGGCCGTGGCCGCGATCAACGCTGCCGAAGGCTTCCAACCCTTCCTGCTGGATGGCGTGACCGGCAGCGGCAAGACCGAGGTCTACCTGCAGGCCATCATCCACTGCCTGGCACAGGGCAGGCAGGCGCTGGTGCTGGTGCCGGAAATCGGCCTGACCCCGCAGACCCTGGCACGCTTCCGCGGCCGCCTCGGCATCGCCGTGCATGCACTGCATTCGGGGTTGAACGACAACGAGCGCGCGCGCGTCTGGGCTGCGGCTTCGCGTGGCGAGGCACGGGTCATCGTCGGCACCCGCTCGGCGGTGTTCACGCCATTGCCGCAGGCCGGGCTGCTGATCATCGACGAGGAACACGACGGCAGCTACAAGCAGCAGGACGGCATCCGCTATCACGCGCGCGATTTCGCTCTGGTGCGCGCCAAGGCGCTGGGCATTCCGGTGCTGCTCGGCAGTGCCACCCCTTCGCTGGAAACGCTGCACAACGCCTATGCCGGGCGCTACACCCACCTGCGCCTGAAGCAGCGTGCCGGTGATGCGCGGCCACCGCGCGTGCGCATCCTCGATGTGCGCAAGCGGCCGCTCCACGATGGCCTCTCGGCTGATGTGCTGGCCGGCATCGGCGAGCATCTGCAGCGCGGCCAGCAGGTGCTGGTGTTCAAGAACCGCCGTGGCTACGCGCCGGTACTGCTGTGCCACGACTGCGGCTGGACCGCGCCGTGCAACCGCTGCGATGCACCGATGACCGTGCATGGCGGCGGCCGTCGCCTGCAGTGCCATCACTGCGGCGCGCGGCAACCGGCGCCGCTGGCATGCCCGGCCTGCGGCAGCCTGGCGCTGCAGCCGCAGGGCATCGGTACCGAACGCCTGGAAGAGCATCTCACCGCGGCCTTCGCCGACGTCCCTGTGGTGCGCATCGACCGCGGTACCACGTCGCGACGTGACGCGCTGGAACAGCAGCTGGCGAAGCTGGGCGACCAGCCCGGCATCCTGGTCGGCACGCAGATCCTGGCCAAGGGCCACGACCTGCCGAAGCTGACCCTGGTAGTGGTGGTCGGCATCGACGAGGGCCTGTTCTCGGCCGATTTCCGCGCCAGCGAGAAGCTGGCGCAGCAGCTGATCCAGGTGGCGGGCCGTGCGGGCCGTGCACGTGATCCCGGCGAAGTCTGGCTGCAGACCCATCACCCCGGGCACCCGTTGCTGGAAACCCTGGTGAGTGGTGGCTACCACCCGTTCGCGCAGGCCGAGTTGAACCAGCGACAGGCCGCCGGATTCCCGCCGTTCGCGCATCTGGCGCTGATGCGCGCCGAGGCGCAGCAGGTGGAGCATGCCAATGCATTCCTGCTGGCAGCGCGGCAGCTGCTGGGCGAGCAGAACGTGGTGGAGGCGTATGGGCCGATGCCGGCGCCGATGCCGCGGCGGGCCGGTTACCAGCGCACGCAACTGCTGCTGTCTGCCGTGCAGCGGCCGCCATTGCACGGCGTGCTCGGGCAACTGGTTCCGCAGCTGTATGCGCTGCCGGAAGCACGCAAAGTGCGCTGGTCGCTGGATGTGGATCCGACGGATCTGTATTGATCCCCAACGCACGGTAGCGCCGGGCCGTGCCCGGCAGGCCTTCGTACGTCGCGTTCGCCGGGCATGGCCCAGCGCTACCCGCGGGGTCACCGCTATCCGGAACGCCAGCGCTTACGTCAGCGGCGACATCACGCCGCGCTGGTAGGCCGGCCGCTCGCGCAGGCGCGCATACCAGTCGGCCAGGTGCGGCAGTTCCGGGCGCTGGATCGGCAGTTCGAACCAGGCATAGATCAGCGAGCCCAGCGGGATGTCACCCATCGCGAATTTCTCACCCGACAGCCACGGCTGTTTGGCCAGCGTGGCATCGGCCATCGCCAGGTAGTCACCGGCACGCACGATGGCGGCATTGATGCGCGATTCGTCACGGTCGGCCGGGGCGGTGCGCATGATGCCCCAGATCAGGTCGGTGTACAGCGGCGCCATGCGCGAGGTGCTCCAGTCCATCCATTTCTCGGCCTGGGCACGCTCCATCGGGTCTTCGGCGTACAGCGTGCCCAATGCGTAGCGTGCGCTCAGGTAGCGCACGATGGCGTTCGATTCCCACAGCGGCAGGCCGTGGTCTTCGATCACCGGCACCAGGCTGTTGGGATTCATCGCCTGGTACTCCGGCGTCTGCGTGCCGCCGTGGCTGCCACCAACTTCGATGGATTCATACGGCAGGCCGATCTCCTCGGCGCACCACAGCACCTTGCGGACGTTACTGGAATTGCGGCGGCCCCAGATCTTCAACATGCGGGTTTTTCCTTGCTGGCAATGCGAGCGGCAACGATACGCCTGATCGGGTGGGGTGTGTGCGTGCCGGATGCGGGATCTTGCATCCGGCGTTGCCGGCCAGCGGCCGGCACTACCGGTTCTTCTTCGGCAGCGCGCGCACGTAGGATGACTTGCCGTCCTTCTTCAGCTCGAACAGCCCGATCGCTGCCAGCAGATCACTGAGCTTGCCGTAACCGTAGTTGCGCGGATCGAACGAAGCCTGGTTGCCGATCTGGCTGCCAACCGGCCCCAGATGCGACCAGCCATCCTCGCCCTCGGCCGAGGAGACCGCGCGGCGCAGCATCTTCACCAGCCGGGTGTCGCTGCGCATCTCCGCACCGCTCTTGCGCGGCCGCGCATCGTCGTTGGCCACCGGCTCGTTCGAGGCCTGTTCGCTGGAGGCCTGTTCGGTATCCGGCACGCTGGCGTGGGTCTGGCCCAGCGCTTCCAGGTAGGTGAACTTCGAGCACGCGTTGACGAATGGCTCGGGCGTCTTCTTCTCGCCGAAGCCATACACCTTCACGCCGTCGGTGAGCAGGCGCATCACCATCGGAGTGAAGTCGGCATCACTGGAGACGATGGCGAAACCATCGAGGTTGCGCGCGTACAGCAGATCCATGGCGTCGATCACCATCGCCATGTCCGAGGCATTCTTGCCCTTGCTGTAGGCGAACTGCTGGATCGGGCGGATCGCGTACTCGTGCAGCACCGCCTCCCAGCCCTTCAACCGCGGACTCTTCCAGTTGCCATAGGCGCGGCGCACGTTGGCCACACCGTAGCGGGCGACTTCGGCCAGGACCTCGTCGATCTTCGAGGCCGGCGCGTTGTCGGCGTCGATCAACAGGGCGATGCGCTTTTCCGGTTCGCTCATGGGCTCCTCACGGGCCGTTGCCTGAACCCGAGTATCGCCGATCCACGCGGGCGCTGACGTGACAGGGGGCCATCATGCGAAGATGCCAGGCGCTTCCCCCAATGCCCCCACTGGAGTGAGTCGATGAGTCGCGAGCGCGTTCCCCACCTGGTTGTTGTCGGCGGCGGTTTTGCCGGTCTCTGGGCCACCCGCGCCCTGGCCCGCGAGCGCATACGCATCACCCTGGTCGACCGCCGCAACCATCACCTCTTCCAGCCGCTGCTGTACCAGGTGGCCACCGCCGGCCTGTCCGCCCCGGATATCGCCGCACCGCTGCGCCACATCCTCGGCCACCAGCGCAATGTGGAAGTCCGCCTCGGCGAAGTGGTGGCCATCGACAAGCAGGCCCGGCAGATCCGCATGGCCGATGGCAGCACGCTGGACTACGACAGCCTGCTGCTGGCCACCGGCGCCACCCACGCCTACTTCGGCAACGACCAATGGGCCGATGATGCGCCCGGGCTGAAGACGCTGGACGATGCCATCGCGCTGCGCCGCAAGCTGCTGCTGGCGTTCGAGCGCGCCGAGGCAGAACCGGACCCGGCGAAGAAGGCCGCATGGTTGAGCTTCGCCGTGGTTGGCGGTGGACCTACCGGCGTCGAACTGGCCGGCACGCTGGCCGAGATCGCGCGCCATACCCTGCGCAACGAGTTCCGCCACATCGACCCGGCCAGCGCAAAGGTGAGGCTGGTCGAGGCCGGTCCGCGCGTACTGTCCTCGTTCCCGGAAGTGCTTTCGCTGAAGGCGCGCCGGCAGCTGGAAAAGCTGGGCGTGGAAGTGCTGACCGGCACTCCGGTGAGCGACATCGACAGCCAGGGCTTCAGGCTCGGCGATCAGTTCGTGCCGGCACGCACGGTGGTGTGGGCCGCCGGTGTGGCCGCTTCACCGCTGGCGCGCACGCTGGAGGTGCCGCTGGACCGCGCCGGGCGCGTGCAGGTGCAACCCGACCTCACCCTCTCTGGCCACCCGGAACTGTTCGTGGCTGGCGATCTGGCCGTATTGAACCAGGCCAACGGCAAGCCGGTGCCTGGCGTGGCGCCCGCGGCCAAGCAGATGGGCAAGTACGTGGCCGAGGTGATCCGCGCGCGCCTGCACGGCAAGCCCGAACCCGGCCCGTTCAAGTACGCAGACTTCGGCAACCTGGCCACGATCGGCCGCATGGCTGCGATCGTGCATCTGGGCCGGCTGCAGCTGTCCGGTGTGCTGGCGTGGTGGTTCTGGCTGGCCGCGCACGTGTTCTTCCTGATCGGCTTCCGCAACCGCATCGTGGTGCTGCTGAACTGGGCCGTGGCGTACTGGAGCTACCAGCGCAGCGCGCGCATCATCTTCGGTGATGACCAGGACGACCGGCGACCGAAGCGGTAGGAGCGCACGCAACGGGGTCGGCTCCCTTTCCGCAGGAAAGGGCTCTGACCCGGTCAACACCCTCCACGCATGGCGTGGATCTACCGGTTCATCGGGCCACCGGACATCCGTCGTTTCGACCAGGTCCGGCAGAAGTCCTCCTTCCTTGCGGTGTCGGCAATCTGCGCGGTACTCCAATGCCGGGTGATCCAGATCGTCAATGCGGTACTGCTGAGCTGCCAGCGCAGCACGCCGCGCTGCGGTTGCCGCCACAGATAGCGCCGGGCAATCCAGAAGGCCTCCCGCTCCACTTCAGGCACCTTCTTCATCGCGTCGTTGTCGAAGAACTGGGCGGTGAAGCGCCAGGGGTTCATCGGCCGATACCCCGCCCGTGGCTCACTGCTGCACGCAGCCACACCACTGAGCGCACGGTCGGCCGGCTTCGGCCGACCGCCTGCTAATACCAGCCCGAGCAGGTACAGCAGTCCAGGCAGCAGCGCGATGCCGGCGACCAGCACGACGACGGAGATCCATGCCTTGCCGGCGGCACGCATCGCTCACTGCGCCTTCGGTTTCGGGTACCACAGCGCGTTGACGATGACCCAGCGCTGGTCGAAGCGCCCCATGTGGAAGTAATCGACGAACCACGGGGTCTCCAGCCGTACCGAGGCCGCGTTGCCGGTCACGTCCAGCACCGTGCAGCGACGATCCCATTGATCCTTCGGGGTCTTCAACGCGCCCTGCTTCGTCAGCAAGACCAGCTCCTCCTTCGACATCCGGCGCAGGCCCAGGCGTTCGTCAGGTGTATCGCCGAGCACAGCGCGCTTGGCCAGGTCCGGATGCAGGGAGCGGGCGACGCGCTGCGGGTCGGCTTCCAGCTGGCCATCGACATAGTCGTGGCAGGTGGCTTCGATGGCCGCGAGGGTGGCCGGGGCGGCGGCGGGGCTTGTGCCTGCGGAAAGAGCGAACAGCAGGGCGATCGTGGACATCCGGGTCTCCAGCTCTGGGCGCGAGGCGATCATCGCACGGGCCGGGTAGCCCATCCACGCGTGGCGTGGATCTACAGGACCGGCGCCTGCAGCCAAGCCAGCTTGCGTTCGCGGGGCTGCTGCTTGAGCTGCCATTCGGCCCGTGACGCGGCGGCCCGGTCCGGGTACTCGCGCACGGCCAGCACGCGCAGCGGTGGCCGGGCCCGGGTGTAGCGCGCGCCCTTGCCGGCCTGGTGGGCGGCGAAACGCGCCTCCACATCGGTGCTGATGCCGGCGTAATAGCTGCCATCGCGGCATTCGAGCAGGTACAGGAACCACGGGCGGAGGGACGGGGCCATGCCTGGATTATGTCGTGCTGCACTGCAGCGGATATACTGGCACCCGAATGCAGGAGAGAGGCGCCGCGCTGGCGCCCGCCGAAGGCGCAGGCTCCCATGATCGCTCAGGCCGGTGGGCTGGAATCCCACCAACCATGCATTCGACTCGCCGAGCTGGAGAGAGGTCACCGGGCACGCCCGGGACGATCCGCCGAAGGGGCACGCGGCCTACGCCGCTGAACTCTCAGGCAAAAGGACAGCGGGAGCGGCACCGGTCATCGTCATCCCGTCATTGCGCAGGCTGTGGCGGTAGTCGCGCATGGCCGGCCCCACCGCGCCCGGAGCCTGTCCCATGCTGCTGTCCATCATCTACCTGATTGCCATTTCCGCCGAGGCCATGACTGGCGCACTGTCCGCAGGCCGCCGCCGCATGGACCTGTTCGGCGTGGTCATGATCGCCTGCGTCACCGCACTCGGTGGCGGTTCGCTGCGCGACATCCTGCTCGGCCACTACCCGCTGGGCTGGGTCAAACATCCCGAGTACCTCGGCTTCACCGTGTGTGCGGCGCTGATCGCCACCTGGGTGGCGCGCTGGATGCACCACTTCCGCCGCACCTTCCTGGTGCTCGACGGCCTGGGCCTGATCGCCTTCACCCTGATCGGCTGCTCGATCGCGCGCGAAGCCGGCCATGCGATGCCGATCGTGCTGATCGCCGGCATGCTGACCGGCGCGTTCGGCGGCGTGCTGCGCGACATCCTCTGCAACGAGGTACCACTCATCTTCCAGAAGGAGCTGTACGCGATCATCGCGCTGCTGACCGGCGCGGCCTACCTGTTGCTGCTGCACTGGGGCGTGGCCGATGCCACCGCAATCCTGTGCTGCCTCGGCGGCGGCTTCGCGCTGCGCCTGCTGGCGATCCACTACCGCTGGGAAATGCCGAAGTTCGTGTACCACGACGAAGTGCATTGAAGTTCGCGTTCTCCACGTCGCCCAGCGCTTGTTGCCGTGTTGCGTTGGGACGCTGTCTCCAGCGCCGCGGCGCCCATCTGGTCCCTCAGTGGCGGACCACGAATCCCCCCGAGCGCCCACTGGACGGCGCCCGCAGCTCTTCATCGAATGCATCCTTGATCGCGTTGATCGCCGCGCCGCGGTCCATCCCGCCACTCACGACCAGAGCATCTGCGACATGCTGGGCGACGTCTGCCAGGATGCGTCCCCACGCATGCTCCTCTCGAATGCCAGGACGATCTCCATACAGGCCAACGTTCAGCGAAGCATGCAATCCCCGTTCGGCAATCCACACGCGGATCATCTCGATGGAATCCTCATCGCGCTGTGCGGCTTCTGGAATGATCAGTTCTTTCATGGCTGCGGCCACCAAACAGGAAGTGGCATTGTGACGTGACCTGGAGCGTACGTGGAGCGGATCTTCTACAAAGCCCCGCGCTTCGCGGGCTCGACGCTACATGAAGGCCCCATCCATCGTTCTCACCACCCCGGCGATGTACCTGGCGCTGTCGCTCATGCGCAGCGCCAGGCGCATCGCCGGTGCAGATGGGCCGGTCTCCAACTCCGACCGGCCCTGATCGCGGCCGCACCCCCGCAGGCGCTGGCCGCCATCCACACAAGTGCCGCACTCAAGCGGCTTCCATCAGGCGGCTTCGGACACCTTCACTTCACGGCGGGCGCGCACGGCCGCGGCCAGCCGCTCCAGCACCGTCACGGTGGTGTCCCAGTCGATGCAGCCATCGGTGATGCTCTGCCCGTAGACCAGCGGTTGGCCTTCCACCAGTTCCTGGCGACCACCAACCAGATGGCTCTCGATCATCACGCCAACGATGCGTTGTTCGCCGTCTTCCAGCTGAACGGCGATGTCGTCGATCACCTTCGGCTGGTTCTCCGGATTCTTCAGGCTGTTGGCATGGCTGGCGTCGATCATCAGGCGCGCTGGCAGCTTGGCCTTGGCCAGCACCTGGCAGGCCTCGGCAACACTGCCTGCGTCGTAGTTCGGCTGCTTGCCGCCGCGCAGGATCACATGGCAATCCGGGTTGCCGGTGGTCGACACGATGGCGGTTCCGCCCTGCTTGGTGACCGACAGGAAGTGATGCGGATTGGACGCCGCACCCACCGCGTCAGCGGCGATCTTCACGTTGCCATCGGTGCCGTTCTTGAAACCGACCGGGCACGACAGCCCCGAGGCCAGCTCGCGATGCACCTGGCTTTCAGTGGTGCGTGCGCCGATCGCGCCCCATGCCACCAGGTCGGCGATGTACTGCGGCGAAATCACGTCGAGGAACTCGACACCGGCCGGCAGGCCCAGCTTGTTGATGTCGCGCAGCAGGCCGCGTGCGATGCGCAGGCCCTTGTCGATCCTGAAGCTGCCGTCCAGGTCCGGATCGTTGATCAGGCCCTTCCAGCCCACCGTGGTGCGCGGCTTCTCGAAGTACACGCGCATGACGATTTCCAGTTCACCGGCCAGCGCGTCGCGCAGCGGCTTCAGGCGCTGGGCGTACTCGATGGCGGCCTTCGGGTCGTGGATCGAGCACGGGCCTACCACCACTGCCAGGCGGTCGTCGCGGCCATGCAGGATCTGGTGCAGGGCCGCGCGCGAGGCGCTGACGGTGTCGGAGGCTTCATCGTCACAGGGCAGCATCGCCAGCAGCTGGGCAGGCGGTGTCAGCGGTTCGATGGTGCGGATACGCAGGTCGTCGGTGTGCGGGGGCATTGCGGGAGATCTCCGGAACGTTGGGGGTCCCCAGCGTGGCTGGCATGAAAAAAGCCGCCAGGTTCGCTGGCGGCTTTCGGGAATGCGTCTGAAGCTTTCTTCAGGGTGAGCGCAATCCTTCCTCCGCCGGTGGCTTCGGAAAGTAATACCAGTAAAAGCTGGTGGGGGCTGCGTTCATGGGATCTATTGATAGCACAGCTTTTGCGCAGTGCAAAATGTTTCATACGCAACTGGGGACGCGGTTCAGCGAGATGCGCGCCAGCCCGGCTTACGCGGCGGTAACCACGCAAAGTCGCTCATTTGCCATGCACTTCCACGTCCAGCAGCAGGCCCTCATGGATGTCGGCCCAGCGTTCCAGCACGCGATCCAGTTCCTGCCGGGCCTCGTCCAGCTGCTCGGGGTTGAGCAGGGAACGCGCGGTGTAGAGGTCGGAAACCAACCGCCGCAGGGCCGATTCCTGGATGGCCACCGACGGCCCCTCCAGCCCCGGCAACTGCAACGCCGGGCAGTCGCCAAGAGGGCCGAACAGCGTGACCTGGAGCGTGCTCTGCATGATCGACTTCCCTGCGGATGGACATGGGCAATGTCCTGTTTACCGCGTCCGGGTGACAGGCGCATGTGCCACCCATGCCGAGGACCGGGATCTGCCGGCGTCTGCCGCCCCGCTACAAGGCGGCCAGGTCGGCCAGGTGCTGGGCCATGCTGTCCATCGCGCCTACCGCATGGGTGGTGGTGAAGTACTCATGCCAGCCGGTAGCGGCAATGCCAGCCACCAGCGCATCGACCTCCTCGCGGCTCGCGCAGCGCCAGACCGCATAGAACTGCTCATCGCTGCTGTGCGGTACGTCCTTGGCAATGCGGCCCATCGCCAGCGGCGTGATCCGGGCTGGATCGAACTGCTGCATGCCGGCGCCAATACGGGCGAAGAAGGCATGCCGCTGCTCGGGCGGCAGTGTGGTCCAGGCCGGCGTGGCGGTATAGAGCTCGATGAAGGTGTGCGACATGGTGGTTCTTCCTTGAGGTTGACGGGGTTGCGGGGTTGTCGGCCAGCATCCGGCACTACCGGAGCGAGCGCAGTGCGCGTTTGCGGATGTAGGCGTTGGCGTCGCTGTGGCGCTCGTGCTGCCAACGCGTGCACAGCACGCGCAGCCACTTCGGCTGAGTCTTGCCGGCATCATTGAGCCAGTTGCCGACCGAATCCTGCACGTAGCGTTCCGGGTCGTCAGCCAGTGCTTCCAGCATCGGCAATGCATGTTCAGGGTGCTGCTTGAACAGCGCGATATGTGTGGCCCAGACACCGCGCGGACGCAGTGCTTCGCAGGCGAAGCGGCGCAGGTACGGCGAAGTTTCCTGTGTCCACGGTTGCAGGTACTCAAGCGCCTGCATCGGCGCGGCAACGATGTCCGTGCGTAGCGCCAGCCACGCCCATTCGCGCACACCGAAGTGTGGATCGTCGGCCAGCGTGCGCATCTGCTGCAGCTTCTCTGCCAACGTCGCACGGGCATCGCTGCCGATCAGGTAGCAGGCCCAGCCGCGCACGGTGTCGGAGCTGTGATGCTGCCAAGGCGCAGGCGCGCCCTGCCCCGCCTCACGCAGCAGCTGCGCAGCCAAGGCCATGCGCAGCGTGATGCCCTTGGCTGAGGCATCCTGCATGCGCTGCAGCGCTTCCGGTGCAAGCGTAGGTGCCACCGCCTGCAGCAGCGCAGCGAAATCCACCGCCAGGCATTCAGCCAGATGGCTGGCGGCGACGCTGCCAGTGTTGAGCGCATTCAATCGCTCAGCTGTCAGGGTCCCGCTCATGCCCCACGACCTGTATCGGTGTGCCGCCAGACCTTGTGCAGCAGCTGCGACAACTGCTGCTGTTCTTCCGCGTCCAACCCGCTGAACAAGCCCCCTATCCATTGCGTGTGCTGGTTGAACAGCGTCTCGGCCAGGCACTTCCCCTGTGTGGTCAGCACGATCTGCAGGCGCCTGCCGTCTTCGGCGTCACTGCGCCGCTGCAGCAGCCCTTCGCGCTGCAGGCCATCAATCAGGCCACTGATCGTGGCGCGGGTGACACCTGCGCGCTCGGCCAGTTCATGCGGAGGCAGCGTGCCACCCGCGCCGTGCAGCAGGAAAAGCACGATGAAACGCCCTTCACTGAGCCCGTGCGGCGCCAGGCGCGTGGCGCAGTCGCGGTCGATGGCCGATGACAGCGACAGCAGCTGGAAACACAGGCGCAACTGCGCGACGCCGGTATGGCCGCGTCGTTGCGCTTCATCCAGAAGGGCACTGTGCTTGGCTTCCAGCATGGCTCTCTCCAACATGATTAGGTGCCTAATCATATTGCAAAACAAGGCTCCAACGCCAGTATCAAGGCGATATCAGGAAACCGGCCCCAGCAGCAGGCGTGCGATCAGTCCGCCGCCGTCACGCTGCAGCAGCAGAAGCTCGCCCCCATGCCGTCGTGCGACGTTGGCCGCCACCGCCAGGCCCAGGCCGGTGCCTCCCGTGGCGCGGCTGCGCGAGCTCTCGCTGCGTTGGAAGGGTTGCAGCAGGCGTGCGCGGTCGTCCTCGGCAATGCCGGGGCCGCGGTCCATCACATCCAGCTGCATGCGACTGCCTTCCATGGCGGTGTGCAGATCTACGGCACCGGCGTAGCGGTCTGCGTTGTCGATGAGGTTGTCGATCGCCCGCCGCAGCAGGAGCGCGTCGCCCTGCCACGGCAAGGTGTCCGGTCCCTCGATGGAGATCTCGACACCGCGCAGCAGGGCACTCTGCACGCATTCCTCCAGCAACGCGGCAAGGTCCAGCGGCCGCAACTGCAGTGGTTGCAATTCGCCGCGTGCGTAGTCGAGCACCTGCTCGATCATCGTGTCCATGCGCTCGATGTCGGCCACCATCCGCGCCGCCTGTGGCGGCGGTGCAAACTCCGCGCGCAGACGCAGGCCGGTCAACGGCGTGCGCAGGTCGTGCGCTACCGCGGCCAGCATGCGCGTCATGTCCTGGGCCTGTTCGCGCAGGCGCACGCGCCCGGTGCTGATCGCTGCAGCCAGTATCTGTACTTCGCGTGGGCCCTCGTCCGGCAATGGTGTTTCAGCCTGCAGATCCACACGCGCGCTGGCTTCGGCCAACCGTCGCAACGGGCGCCCCAAGCGGATAGATGCCCACGCCGCCAACGGCGCCAGCAGCACGGCACCGCCCAGCAGCGCCAGCACGACCTGCCGGCGCCACGCCGCCAGATCGCTGTGGTCACTACCCACCACCTGCCATCGGCCATCGGCCTGGCGCATGCCCAGTTCAAACGGCGGCCATTGCATCGCGGTCAGCAGCGCGGCCTGCGCCTTCAGTACGCCGGCCCGCGCCGTGGCATCCAGCACCGCGCCGTCTTCAATGATCTGCACATCGGGCGCCTTGCCTTGTCCACTCCATACCAGCCGAACATCCTCCACCGGCAAGCCCAGCTGCTGCGCCGCCAGCTGCGTAAGCCAGTCGCTGGCGTTGCCCTGCGGCGGCGCTGCCTGCGTCGCCAGATGCAGGCCCAGCGACGCCGGCGCCTGTTCCCCTCGCAGCACCTGCACGGCCTGGTCCAACTGCATCGGTGGCGGCGCGGGCCGAGGCATCCAGCCAACCACGGCCACGCTGACCAGTGTCGCCAGCAGCAGGCTGGCCAGGGCCAGCATCGTGATCCAACGCGCGGTCGGCCACCGGCTGCTCACAGCAGCTGTACCTCGGCGTCGAAGCGATAGCCTTCGCCACGCGATGTCTGCACCAGCGATTCCGCACCGGGTGAAGCCTGCCCGAGCTTGCGGCGCAGGCGGCTGATCGCCAGGTCGACCGCGCGGTCGACGCTGTCACTGGGCTCGCCACGGCTCAGCTGCAGCAGCTGCTCGCGCCCCAGCACCCGCCCGGGGCGTTCGGCCAGCGCCAGCAACAAGCTGAATTCACCACGGCTGAGCACCAGCTCGTTGCCATCCGGGGCCAGCAGGCGACGTTGTTCCGGCAGCAACCGCCAACCAGAAAAGCGCAGTTCACTGGCGACCTGCGCGCGCAGCTTGTCCTGCCGGCGCAGCAGCGCACGTACCCGCGCCAGCAGCTCGCGCGGATCGAACGGTTTGGCCAGATAGTCGTCCGCGCCCATCTCCAGGCCGATCACCCTGTCCGGTGCGCTGCCCATCGCCGACAACATCAGGATCGGGATCGCCCGCGCCTGCAATCGGCGGCAGACCGAAAGTCCATCCTCGCCGGGCATCATCCAGTCAAGCACGATCAGGTCCGGACGTTCGACCTGCAGCAGCACATCCAGCGCCGCTGCGTCGGCAGCCACTCGCACCTGGTAGCCGTGCAGCAGCAGGCAATCGGCGATGGCATCACGGATGCTGGCGTCGTCATCGACAACGATGACACGGGCGGGAGTCGTCATGCGGGCAGTATCAGGCAGGTCTGTATCAGGACGGTATCAACGCCGATATTCCCGCGATACGCCGCTGCGCGCCAATGGTCACCCATGATCACTGCGGAGACTTCCCTTGCGCCTCATCCCATTCTTCCTGCTTGCTGCCCCGCTGCCTGCGCTGGCGTCCGATCCCCCCGAACACATCCTGCCGATGTGGATGCAGGGCGGTCATCCGGCCGTGGCCGTGTCGCTGGACGGGCGTGCCGAACCGCTGCGCTTCGTGGTCGACAGCGCGGCAGGCGCCACTCTGGTCGATGACCGCGTCGTGCGACGCTATGGTCTGGAGGATGCGGATGCAGAGGTATCACAGGCCCAAGGGGCCAGTGCAGCGTCCGCGCGGCTGCAGCGCATACGCAGCACGTCCTGGCAGCTGGGCAGTTGGCAGCTGCAGGCCCAAGCCATGAAGGTCGATCTGTCGTCGTTGCCGAAGGAGGATGATCCGGCCATTGACGGCTTGATCGGCAACGATCTGACCGGACGCTGGGACACCCGTTGGGATTTCGGCCGCAATCAACTGGCGCTGTGGACACCCGGTGGATTGAACCTGGAAGGACCGGGTTGCCAGCCCAATGCGCTGCCCGGCCGCACTGACGGCCTGCGCCAGTTCGGCTTCATCACGCTTGCACTGGGCGCGCCTGCGGTGGACGCCATCGCCGTGGTCGACACCGGTGCCGCGCAGACCGTCCTCAACGCCGAAGCAGCCCGCGCACTGGGGCTGCGCACCGACGGCAGCGACGCGCGGGTGCGGGTGCGTGAAAAGGGCACCGAAGGCCTGGGCGGCGGAAAGCAGGCAACCTGGCTGTACACCCTGCCCGGCATGACCGGCAGCGGCTGGCAGCACCCGTCGATGGAGGTCCGCATCAGCGAACTGCCAGTGTTCAAGGCGATCGGCCTGGAGGGTCGGCCGGCGCTGATCCTTGGTGCGGATGCAATGCGTGGCGGCCAGGTGGACATCGGTGCCGGCGCGGCCCGGATCTGCCTGCGCCGGCCGCAGGCCAGCTGACATCTGGCAATGACGCCAGCGGCAGCCTGGCGTAGCATCACCGTGCGCCCCACCAGGAGTTCCACGCATGCGCCGTGTTGCCCTGTTGTTGCTGACGCTTTTTCCGCTGGCCGTGCTGGCCGCACCGCCACCCGTGCCCTCGCCCACTCGCATCGATGCCGAAGCACAGCGGCTGATGCAGGCGGCCCACGCGCGCGGCATGGCGCTGGCGGTGATCGATGGCGGCAAGGTGGTGCATGTGGCCGCCTACGGTGAACGCAACGCCGCAGGCGAACCGCTGCGCACCGACACCGTGATGTACGCTGCGTCACTGACCAAGATGGCTTTCGGCCATCTGGTCGCACAGTTGGCGCAGGACGCGCGGATCGATCTGGATGCGAGCATCGCTACCGCCCTGGACAAACCGCTGCCGGACTATCCACCGGAACCGAAGAAGTACGCCGACTACAGCGTGCTGGCCGGCGATGCCCGCTGGCGCCAGCTCACCCCACGCCTGCTGCTCAACCATTCCAGTGGCTTTGCCAACTTCGGCTTCCTGGAGCCCGATGGGCGCCTGAAGTTCCACTTTGATCCGGGTAGTCGATATGGGTATTCCGGAGAGGGACTGATCCTGCTGCAGTTCGTGATCGAACGCGGGCGGCTGGGCGAGGATGTGGGCGCGTTGATGCAGCAGCGGGTGTTCGACCGCTTCGGCATGACCCGCACCAGCATGATGTGGCGTGCGGATTTCGCCGCCAACCTGGCCGATGGCTGGACGGCAGAAGGTGTGGCCGAACCGCACGATGAGCGCAGCCGCGTGCGTGCGGCTGGTTCAATGGATACCACCATCGCCGACATGGCCCGTTTCGCCGCTGGCTACGTGCGCGGCGATGGATTATCAGCGGCGATGCGCAGGGAGCTGGTGCGGCCGCAGCTGCAGATCACCAGCGCCAGCCAGTTCCCCACCCTGCAGCCGGAGCTGCCGAAGGCGCAGCAGCGCAAGGACCTGGCGGCTGGCCTGGGCGTGGTGACGTTTCTCGGCCCGCAGGGCGCAGGCTTCTACAAGGGCGGCCACGACGATGCGGTGGGCAATACGCTGGTATGCATGGAGCAGCACCAGCGCTGCGTGGTGATCCTGGGCAACGATGTGCGGGCAGAGGCGGCCTTCCCGGCCCTGGTGGCGTTCGTGCTGGGCGACACCGGCGTGCCGTGGCAGTGGGAGTACGGCGCGGCGAAAGCGTTTGTCAGATGATCGAAGCGTTACCGTTGCACACAGGTCCCGCAGTCGTGCAGCATGCAGACACGGACGCAATGCAGGAGACAGGATGAATCGCCCAGAGATCGATGCCATTGCCGAAGCGGTGTTGCAGCCGGATGCACGGCGTCTGCGCATCGCTGCACGCCATCGCCAGGCTGAACATCGGCAGCGACGTCAGCGGGTGGCAGCCGGCGCCAGTCTGATCGGGATGGCGGGGGGCCTGCTGCTTGCGCCGATCACGGGGCTGCCGTGGGTACAGGGGATGATTGCTGGCGGCGCGCTGTCCCTGCTGGCGGCCCACCTGTGGCTGCAGCGGCGCGAGGGCCGCGGGTAGACTTACACCTGGGAGCGGCATCCACGCATGGCGTGGATCTACTTTGATTCCGACCGGCCACAAAAAAAACCCCGCCTTCCGGCGGGGTTTTTCATTGCGGGGTGACAGCGGGGACTTAGAAGTCCATGCCGCCCATGCCACCCATGCCGCCCATGCCACCGGCGCCACCCATGGCCGGCTCGTCCTTCTTCGGAGCTTCGGCAACCATGGCTTCGGTCGTGATCATCAGGCCAGCGATCGAGGCTGCGTTCTGCAGCGCCGAACGGGTCACCTTGGTCGGGTCCAGGATGCCGAACTGCAGCATGTCGCCGAACTCGCCGGTGGCGGCGTTGTAGCCGAAGCTGCCGGTGCCTTCCTTGACCTTGTTGATGATGACCGACGGCTCGTCACCGGCGTTGGCAACGATCTCGCGCAGCGGGGCTTCCATCGCACGCAGGGCGATCTGGATGCCGTGGTTCTGGTCTTCGTTGGCGCCCTTCAGGCCGGCCAGTGCGGTGACCGCACGGACCAGGGCAACACCGCCGCCCGGGACCACGCCTTCTTCAACGGCTGCACGGGTAGCGTGCAGGGCGTCGTCGACGCGATCCTTCTTTTCCTTCATTTCGATTTCGGTCGAAGCACCGACCTTGATCACGGCAACGCCGCCGGCCAGCTTGGCCACGCGTTCCTGCAGCTTCTCGCGGTCGTAATCCGAGGAGGTGTCCTGGATCTGGGTCTTGATCTGCGCCACGCGTGCATCAACGTTGGCCTTGTCGCCGACGCCATCGATGATGGTGGTGTTTTCCTTGGAGACCTGCACCTTCTTGGCGCGGCCCAGGTCCTTGATGGTGGCCTTTTCCAGCGACAGGCCAACTTCTTCGGAGATCACGGTGCCGCCGGTAAGCACGGCCATGTCTTCCAGCATCGCCTTGCGACGGTCGCCGAAGCCCGGAGCCTTGACGGCCACGACCTTGACGATGCCACGGATGGTGTTGACCACCAGGGTCGCCAGCGCTTCGCCTTCGACTTCTTCGGCAACGATCAGCAGCGGCTTGCCGGCCTTGGCGACGCCTTCCAGCACCGGCAGCAGGTCACGGACGTTGGAGATCTTCTTGTCGTGCAGCAGGATGAACGGGTCATCCAGGTCAGCAGTCTGCGACTGCTGGTTGTTGATGAAGTACGGGGACAGGTAGCCGCGGTCGAACTGCATGCCCTTGACCACGTCCAGCTCGTTGTCCAGGCCCGAGCCTTCTTCAACGGTGATCACGCCTTCCTTGCCGACTTCCTTCATCGCGTCAGCGATGATCTGGCCGATCGACTCGTCCGAGTTGGCCGAGATGGTGCCGACCTGGGCAATCGCCTTGTCGTCGGCGGTCGGCTTGGAGATGGTCTTCAGCTCGGCAACGGCGGCCACGACGGCCTTGTCGATACCGCGCTTGAGGTCCATCGGGTTCATGCCGGCGGCAACAGCCTTGGCACCTTCGCGGATCAGGGCCTGGGCCAGCACGGTGGCGGTGGTGGTGCCGTCGCCGGCGTCGTCGTTGGTGCGCGAAGCAACTTCCTTCACCATCTGCGCGCCCATGTTCTCGAACTTGTCAGCCAGTTCGATTTCCTTGGCGACGGAGACGCCGTCCTTGGTGATGGTCGGCGCGCCGAAGCTCTTTTCCAGCACGACGTTGCGGCCCTTCGGGCCCAGGGTGGCCTTGACGGCATTGGCGAGAACGTTGACGCCGCGCACCATGCGCGAACGGGCGTCTTCACCGAAACGAATATCCTTGGCAGCCATTGCGATTACCTCGATGTTTGCGCCGGGCCGGGCCCGGCGACGAAAAGGGATGTCTTACAGAAAAGCAGGTCGCGCCGAGGCTCAGCCGATGATGGCGAGCACGTCGTCTTCGCGCAGGACCTTGTACTCGACGCCTTCGCTCTTGTACGAGCTGCCGGCGTACTGGCCGTAGATGACCTTGTCGCCAACCTTCAGCGACGGCGCGCGCACGTTGCCGTTGTCCAGCGGCTTGCCCGGGCCGACGGCCACAACTTCACCCTTGGTGGACTTTTCCTTGGCCGAGTCGGGGATGACGATGCCACCGGCGGAGATTTCGTCGGCTTCGATCGGCTTGACCACAACGCGGTCGTGCAGCGGCTTGATGCTCATGAGAGACCTCTTAAGTTATTGATTGGTCTGAAAAAGTCCGGCGATGTTAGCAGTCACACCAGGCGAGTGCCAGCAACGCGCGTGAAAAAGCCCGACAAGTCGGGAGCACGACAGAGATGGAGACCTCCACAGGCCTTTCAAGGGCCGATCCCGAAATTTTTCTCCGGACCCGCAAACCTCCTTCCCTGCGTGGACGCCTGTATAGGGATGCAACGCGGCAAGCCAAGGGGGGAAACGGGTGACATTTGGTGACCAATGTCCCACTGTCAGATATCTGACGTTCATTTACGACAAAGTGTCACTGGATCGGCCTTAGGCTCGGCCGCGCATTCCCAATCACAAGGAGTTGTCGATGCGATTGCTGTCCCCGCTTGCCGCCGCCTGCCTGCTGGCGCTGGCCGCCGCGCCGGCTCAGGCCGAGGTCTTCATCAATGAACTGCACTATGACGACAGCACCGCCGCCGGTGACGTCGGCGAAGCGATCGAGGTCGTAGCCACCGCCGGTGAGGATCTGTCCGGCTACCGCCTCTACCTCTACAACGGCAGCAATCCTTCGGCCGCCACGGTCTACGCCAACAACCCGGTTCCGGCCGGCACCGCCGCCGGTTGCGGCAGCGCCACCCTGGCCGTGGTCAGCTACCCGACCAACGGCCTCCAGAACGGCCCGAACGACGGCATCGCCCTGGTCGATGCCAGCGGCAAGGTGGTCCAGTTCCTCAGCTACGAGGGCGCCATCACCGCCTCCGGTGGCCCTGCCGCCGGCATGACCAGCCAGAACATCCCGGTGGCCGAGACCAACAGCACCGCGCCGGGCACCTCGCTGCAGCTGACCGGCAGCGGCAGCCAGTACGCCCACTTCACCTGGGCCGAATCGGCCGGGCAGACGTTTGGCAGCTGCAACAACGGCCAGACCTTCAGCGGCGGCGGCACCCCGGGCCCGAACACGCCGCCATCGGTCTCCACCACCACCCCGGCACAGGGCAGCAGCACCTTCCCGGCCGCGGCCGATCTGGAAGTGGTGTTCAGCGAAACCGTGAACCTGGCCAGTGGCGCCTTCGCGCTGAGCTGCGGCACCTCCGGCAGCGTGCCGCTGACCTTCCCGGCCAGCGGCCGCAGCGTGAAACTGTCCACCAACACCGCGCTGGTGGCCGGTGAAGCCTGCCGCTTCGATATCCGCGCCGCGCGCATCACCGACCTGCAGGGCGCGCATCCGGCGGCCGACAGCCGCATCGCGTTCACCGTGGCCAGCACCGGCGGCAACCCCGACCCGGGCAATCCGGGTGTACCGGCCGGCTATTACTCAAAGGTCAACACCAGCAGCCCCAGCCAGCTGCGCTGCTCGCTGCACGCCACCATCAAGGGCCATACCGCCTATCCGTACAGCGGCTCGGGCACCAGCACCTGGACCATCCTGGAAATCGCCGACGAGGATCCGAACAATTCCGGCAGGATCCTGGATGCGTATCGCAACCGCAGCTACGCCAAGGTGACCGACCGCGCCGGCAGCGGCAGTGGCCTGAAGTACAACCGCGAGCACACCTGGCCGAACTCGCTGGGCTTTGCCACCACCACCGGTGACAAGGGCCTGCCGTACGCGCCGTATACCGACACCCACATGCTGTACCTGACCGACGCGCAGTGGAACGCCGACCGTGGCAACAAGCCGTTCGGCAAGTGCGACGCCAACTGCGGCGAGCGCGCCACCGAGGCCAACAACGGCCAGGGCGGCGGCAGCGGCGGTTACCCGGGCAACTCCAACTGGGTACGCACGCCGGACGGCAACACCGGCACCTTCGAGGTGTGGGGCAAGCGCAAGGGCGACATGGCGCGTGCGGTGCTGTACATGGCCATCCGCTACGAGGGCGGCAAGGATGCGGCGACCGGCCAGTCCGAGCCGGACCTGGAGCTGACCGACGACCGCAGCAAGATCGTCAAGACCAGCAGTTCGCCGGCCTACATGGGCCTGCTGTCCACGCTGATCGACTGGCACCTGTCCGACCCGCCGGATGATGCCGAACGTGCACGCAATGACGTGATCTACAGCTTCCAGGGCAACCGCAATCCGTTCATCGACCACCCCGAGTGGGCGACCCCGGGCCTGTTCACCTCGGCCAAGCCGGCAACCTGCCAGCTGGCCAACTGACCGCGCAACGCAGCGGTCCATCGCCGCCGCCGGGCCCTGACCCGGCGGCGGCCCTATACTCGACGGTCATGTCGACCGTCGATCCCGTCCTGCTGCTGTTGACCACCTGCCCGGACCGGGCCAGTGCCGAGCGCATCGCGCACGCGCTGGTCGGCGAGCGCCTGGCCGCGTGCGTGACCCGCCTCGATGGCGCGCAGTCGACCTACCGCTGGCAGGGCGAGGTGACCACCGACGCCGAGCTGCAACTGCTGGTGAAGACCACCGCAAGCCGCGTCGATGACGCGATTGCCCGGATCGTCGAACTGCATCCGTATGAACTCCCGGAGTGCATCGCGGTCGAAACCCGGGCCGGCCTGCCGGCGTATCTGGACTGGATCCGGGCACAGACCCGGGAGGACACTGATTGAAGACTCTGTTTGCGCGTGGCGCCGCCTTGTGCGCCCTGATGTGGCTCTCGCTGCCCGCCTTCGCCCTGGATGAGAAGGACCTGCTGCCGGTGGACCAGGCGTTCGCGCTGACCGCCACCGCCCCCGAGCGCGGCCAGGTGCAACTGCAGTTCAAGATCGCACCCGGCTACTACCTGTATCGCCACCGCACCAGCGTCAAGGCTGATCCGGCGTTCAACGCCGGCGCGCTGCAGATGCCCAAGGGCGACAAGCACCACGACGATTTCTTCGGCGAAGTCGAAACCTATCGCGAGCGCCTGCAGGCCACCCTGCCTGGCACGCCGACCGACGCCGCCGGCACCATCAGCCTGGAAGTGCGTTACCAGGGCTGCGCCGATGCCGGTGTGTGCTACCCGCCGCAGAAGCGCGTGGTGCAGGTCACCCTGCCCGGTAGCGGCGCACAGGCCGCGGCGCCGGCCACGCGTACCGGCGCCGCCAGCCCGTTCAACAACCCGCTGGCCGGTGCCGGCAACAGCGGCGGCCTGCGCCTGCCGGGTGCCGCCAGCAACAGCCAGGCGCTGCCGCTTCCTTCGGAGCAGGCGTTCGGCTTCGACGCCATCGCCAGTGACGGCAACACCCTGCTGCTGCGCTTCAGCCCGGCGCCGGGCTACTACCTGTATCGCGACCGCACTTCGGTGAAGCTGGACGGCAGCACCGGCGTGCTGGCCGACAAGCTGCGCTGGCCGGCCGCACAGTCGCATCGCGACGAGCATTTCGGCGATGTCTCGGTCTACTTCAACCAGGTGGAAGTGCCGCTGCCGCTGCGCCGCGCCGTCGCCGATGCGGTCGACAGCACCCTGGTGGTGACGTTCCAGGGCTGCCAGACCGATGGCATCTGCTACCCGCCGATGACCCGCCGGGTGAAGCTGTCGATCCCGGCCGGCAAGATCAACGCCAGCACCGATCAGTCGCCGCCGCGCAACGAGGTGATCAGTCCGCTGCCTACCGCCAGCGGCGCACCACGCGAAGCCGCCAACGGCGCCCCGTTGCGCCTGCTGCCGACGGTGCCCAATACGGATGCCAGCACCCCGGCCGTTGCAGGCGCCGAAAACGGCAATGAGTTCGCTGCCGATGCGCGCGGTGACAACGCCCTGCGCACGCGCCCACCGGCGACCACGCCGAATCCGGACCGTTCGTTCGTTTGGGTGCTGCTGCTGGCCCTGGCCGGTGGCCTGGTACTGAACCTGATGCCCTGCGTGCTGCCGATCCTCTCGCTGAAGGTGCTGAGCCTGGCGCAGAGTGGCGAAAGCCCGCAGCGCGCGCGCAGCCACGCCCTCTGGTACACGTTGGGCGTACTGGTCGCGTTCGCGGTGATCGGCGCGTTGATGGTCGGCCTGCGCGCGATCGGCAACGCCGTCGGCATCGGCTTCCAGCTGCAGCACCCGGGCGTGGTCGCGGTGCTGGCCTACATCATGTTCGCGGTGGGCCTGAGCCTGTCCGGCGTGTTCACCCTCGGCGGCGGCATCGGCAACCTCGGCCAGTCGCTGGCCAGCCGCAGTGGCCCGGCCGGTGATTTCTTCACCGGTGCGTTGGCCTGCGTGGTCGGCAGTGCCTGCGTCGGCCCGTTCATGGGCGGCGCGATTGCCTACGCGTTCATTGCCCCGCCGCTGAAGGCGATGACCGTGTTCCTGTTCCTCGGCCTGGGCCTGGCGCTGCCGTTCCTGCTGATCGGCTTCGTGCCGGCACTGGCGCGCCGCCTGCCCAAGCCGGGCCCGTGGATGGAGACGCTCAAGCACGTGCTGGCCTTCCCGATGTACGCCACCGCGCTGTGGCTGCTGTGGGTGCTGGGCAAGCAGCGTGGCGTGGACGGCATGGCGCTGGTGCTGGGTGGCCTGCTGCTGCTGGCCTTCGGCCTGTGGCTATTCGAGCGCAACCGCTGGACTGGTTCGCGTGCAGTGACCCTGCTCGGCGTGCTGCTGGCGATCGGTGCACTGGTTCCCGCCTGGGGCGTGACCCAGCTGGCACCGCCGGCACGCGCCGCACAGGCCGCCAGCGACAACGTGGTCGAGTACTCGCCGCAGTTGCTGGACCGCCTGCGCGCCGACAACCGCGTGGTGTTCGTGAACATGACCGCCGACTGGTGCGTGAGCTGCAAGGCCAACGAGCGCGCCGTGCTGTCGCGGCCGGAGTTCAAGGAACTGCTCAAGCGCACCAACGCGGTGTACATGCGCGGGGACTACACCAACGTCGATCCGCAGATCACCACGTTCCTGGAAGAGCACAAGGCCGTGGGCGTGCCGCTGTACGTCGTGTACGGCCCGGGCGCACCGCCGACCGTGCTGCCGACCCTGCTGACCCAGGCGGTGGTCGAGGAAGCGCTGCTGCGCACCGCACGATGAAGTGGCAACGGCCAGCGCTGCTGTGGACAGCGGTGCTGGCCGCCGGCCTTGGACTGTGGGCCGGGCATCGATTGGCTCCTGCGCCGGCTGCGCCTGAGGCCATGCCAGCGGCGCCCGCCGTTGCGGCTGCGGCACCCGCCTTGCAGGTTGGCGACAGCCTGCCCGCATTGTCGCTGCCCGATCTTGATGGCCGGCCGCTGGACCTGCGCCAGCACGCTGCCGGTCGCCCGCTGTTGATCAATGTCTGGGCCAGCTGGTGCGCGCCCTGCGTTGAAGAAATGCCCGAACTGGCGCGTTTCGCACATGTCCAGGGCGAGCACGGTGTGCAGGTGCTGGGACTGGCGCTGGATACGCCGGAGGACGTGCGCCGTTTCCTGCAGCGGGTACCGGTGGATTACCCGATCGTGATCGAGACCCCGGGGCCGCGCGATGCCAGCGTGCAGCTGGGCAATACACAGGGCCTGCTTCCCTACAGCGTGCTGTTCGATGCACAAGGGCGGCTGGTGAAGGCAAAGCTGGGACCATTCGCCCACGGCGAGATCGACAGCTGGGTGAAGTGAGGGGGGTTTTTGCAGGGCTTGCAGCCCTGCACCCGGCTCAATGCAACGCCAACAGCCAAAGCGGGCGTTCCGCGGGTTGGCGGGGCGATGTCGGAGTGCGGGGACGCTGCAAGTACGTCCCTG
>NZ_VMBJ01000100.1:0-1193 GCF_010608305.1 Stenotrophomonas sp. AS012628
GGCCGGGGGCGGGCGGATGGGGCTGCCGGCCCTGCGCCTGTCCGGAGACGTCGCAGGCTGGCGGCGGAATCAGTGCTTGGGCGTGTAGCGGCCCTTGGACTGGCTGAGGAAATGATACGTGTTGTTCTTCGAATCCACTTCGAAGCCGACGCCGGACTGTTCCATGCCCGGGCGGGTCATGGTCACCAGGGCGTCGGTGCGGGCGCGGTTTTCCTTCGGGAACACGTCCAGATGATCGGTGCGGAAGGTGGTCGGCACCGTGCCCGGGCCGGCCGGGCTGTCGCCGGCAACATTGCCGCGCAGCTTCATCTCGTCGCCCTTGGCACTGAGCCAGCCGGTCTCGGCACGCAGGGTCCAGTGCTTGCCATCCTTGTCCGGCATCTCGAACAGCGGCGTGGCGATGTTGATGGTCTGGTCACCGCGCTGGCGCTCCAGCAGCGGCGCACGCAGGGTAGTCGATTCCTTGCCGTGCTCATCCAGGGCGACGATCTGGAAGTCATGCAGGATGTAATCCACGCCGACTTCCTGGCCGCCACTGGCCGGGCCCTTGTCACGGTTGCGCAGCGCCGCCCAACTGCTCAGCAGGGCGGCCAGCAGCAGGCCGATGCCGAGCACGGTGCGCCAGTTCAGGGTGGGCAGGTTCATGCGCCGAACCTCGCCAGCACGGCGTCCACGTGGCCCTGGGCGGCCAGCAGGATGTCGCACAGTTCACGTGCGGCGCCCAGCCCGCCCTCGGCACGGGTCTGCCAGTGCACGCGCTCGGCGATCCACGGATGGGCGTTGGCCGGGGCCACCGCCAGGCCGACCGCACCCAGTGGCGCCAGATCGGGCAGGTCATCGCCCATGAACGCCACCTGTTCCAGGCCGATGCCGTGCTGCGCGCACAACGCCTGCACGCTGGCCAGCTTGTCGCCCACGGCGATCTGGGTGTCGATGCCGAGGTCGGCGCCGCGCTTGAGCGCGGACTGGCTGTTGCGCGCGGTGATCAGCACGGGGTGGATACCGTGCTGCTGCAGCAGTTTCAGGCCCAGGCCATCCTGCACGAAGTACGCCTTGCTCTCGTTGCCGTCCTTGTCGTAGTACAGCCGACCGTCGGTGAGGGTGCCGTCCACGTCGAAGCAGGCCAGGCGGATACGGGCCGCGGCGGCATGCAGGTGGGCGGGGAAGGCGGGCAGGGGGGACCAGGGCATCAG
>NZ_VMBJ01000101.1:0-888 GCF_010608305.1 Stenotrophomonas sp. AS012628
AGCAACTGTGTTGAGAGATGGGCCTTGGCCCCGCCGACAGTCGCACACGGTAGTGCCGGCCGCTGGCCGGCAGCCTTTTGGGGCACGCGCGGCAGGTTGGCTTCAGGCGGGGATCGATCCGCCTTGAGCGTCACGCACGCGAGCGTTGAGAATCACCAGCATCTTCCTCATCACCGCCACGATGGCTACTTTTCCTTCCTTGCCGCGGGCCCGCAGCGACCGGTAAAAGTCCCGTAATCGTGGCTCATGTCGCATGGCCGACATGGCTGCCATGTAGAGCACCTGGCGGATCTCTGCCCTGCCGCCATGGATGCTTCGCCTCCCTCGCATGGCTCCGCTGTCGTGGGAGATCGGCGCCACGCCGACCAGGCTGGCAATGGCTTTTCCGCTGATCTGACCCAACTCAGGCAGGTAGCTGGCCAGTACCGCCTGCAATGCCGGGCCGACCCCTTTCATCGACTTCAGCACTGCCAGTTGAGGCTGCTGCGCGACCTGTTCAGAGATCTGCTTGCCCAGCCGCTCGACCAGTGTCTGCAGGCGAATGATGTTGCCTTGCATCTGCCGGCGTAGCTCGCGGTCAGTCACCATTTCCTGCTGTTGGCGGGCTACGGTCAGTGCCTGCATCGTTTGTCGTCGCGCCCGCACAAACTCACGCAGTTTCCGCTGCCAGGGCTCCAGCGGCTGATAGGAAGGCAATTCCACCAGTGCGGCCATCTGCGCCAATACAAGAGCGTCCAAACGGTCCGTCTTGGCCACTTTACCCAGCCCCTGAGCCAGTCTACGCGCTCGCAGGGCGTTGGCACGGATCACCGGATGGCCGGCCTTGTGAAGGAAGTCCAGGACAGTCTGCTCATAGCCGCCGGTGGCTTCCAGCACGATCTGGCTGAC
>NZ_VMBJ01000102.1:0-678 GCF_010608305.1 Stenotrophomonas sp. AS012628
GTCAGCCAGATCGTGCTGGAAGCCACCGGCGGCTACGAACGACCGGTGCTGGATTTTCTGCACGCAGTGGGCCATCCGGTGGTCCGCGCCAATGCCCTGCGGGCCCGCAGGCTGGCTCAGGGGATGGGGCAGATGGCCAAGACCGACCGGTTGCATGCCTATGCATTGGCGCAGATGGCGGCCTTGGTGAAACTTCCGGCCTACCAACCGCTGGAGCCTTGGCAGCAGAAAATGCGGGAATTCGTGCGGGCACGTCGACAGGCGATGCACGCGCTGACCATCGCGCGGCAGCAGCTGGAAATGGTCGGTGATCGTGAATTGCGCCGGCTACTGCAGGCCAACATCACCCGCTTGCAGACGCTGGTTGAACGTCTGGGAAAGCAAATTGCCGAGCAGGTTACCCAGCAGCCTCAACTGGCTGTCCTGAAGTCGATGAAGGGCGTTGGCCCTGGCCTGCAGGCGGTATTGGCAAGCTATCTTCCCGAGTTGGGAAAGATCAGCGGCAAGGCCATCGCCAGCCTCGTCGGTGTGGCTCCGATGTCCCACGACAGCGGAACCATGCGAGGGAAACGCAGCATCCATGGCGGCAGAGCCGAGATCCGCCAGGTGCTCTACATGGCCAGCATGTCGGCCATGCGGCATGAACCTCAACTGCGCGATTTCTACCAGTCGCTGCGA
>NZ_VMBJ01000103.1:0-574 GCF_010608305.1 Stenotrophomonas sp. AS012628
CATGGATGGCGCCATCGAGCCCCCAGGGACGGGTTGTGGTGGTCAAGTATTTTTGGACACTCCCAAAGGGAGTTCAGGCCACCTGCTCTTCACAAAGCGCAGGTGGCACAAGGCCGTTGGCACTGTGCGGCCGACGGTGGTTGTACCAGTCCACGAATTGCTCGATGTCTGCTGCAGCCTCCTGTCGAGTGGGGTATTTGGAGTAAAGCCACTCCCCTTTGAGGGTGGCGAAAACCCGTTCCACCACCGCGTTGTCCCAGCAGTTGCCCTTCCTGCTCATGCTTTGGGTGATGCCGTTGTCACGCAGAATTTCGGCCATGGCATGGCTGGTGTACTGCCGACCTTGATCCGAGTGGAAAAGTAGTCGCCCGTTGGGACGACGCTGTTTCAGAGCCCCACGCAGGGCTCTGACGGCCAGCCAGGCATCCCCTTCGTGAGAGTGGGCCCAGCCCACGATCCGTCGGGCAAACAGATCCACCACGATGGCCAGATAGAGCCAGCCTTGCTGGGTCGGGATGTAGGTGATATCCCCTGCCCAAACTTGGTCGGGTGCCTCCGGGTTGAATTGGCGTTC
>NZ_VMBJ01000104.1:0-501 GCF_010608305.1 Stenotrophomonas sp. AS012628
GGCCGATCAGCTGGTCTTCCAGCTCGCTGACCAGCGCCTGCCCGGCGTCGGTCAGCCACAGCAGGTTGGCGCGGCGGTCGCTGGCATCGCTTTCGCGGCGGACCAGGTCGCTGGCGCACAGCTTGTCCAGCAGGCGCACCAGGGAGGGCCCTTCCATGCCCAGCTGCTGGGCCAGTGCCACCTGGCGGATGCCACCGCCGGAGCGTCCGATCATCAGCAGGGGCATGGTGCAGGCGGTGGAGATGCCGTAGCTGCCGAGCCGACTGTCTGCCAGGCGCTGCCACTGCCGCCCTGCGTACAGCAGGCCGGAGCTGAGCTGCATCTGCAGCACGGTGCGCTCGTCGAGGGGTCGGTCCATAAGAGATAGATAGGATACTACTAATTTCATTCCTATCAATGGTTTTTGCTGAATGGGTGGGTGGGTTGAGGAAAGCGTTGCGCCTGCTTGGTGCCGGGTGGGGCGGCGGGGGCCGGACGGGGCAGGACACGCCGTAAACCCCC
>NZ_VMBJ01000105.1:0-469 GCF_010608305.1 Stenotrophomonas sp. AS012628
AAGTGGTGGAGCCAAGCGGGATCGAACCGCTGACCTCCTGCATGCCATGCAGGCGCTCTCCCAGCTGAGCTATGGCCCCGTGTTACCGAGCCGCCTATCATACCTGCGTGTTCACGTTTGTGGAAGCTTTTTTTGAGCTTTTTTCGTTCCGGTTCAACCGCGGCCGCGAGGGCAGGGGAACCGCAACGCCACTACCTGAATGCTGGTAGGCGGTGAACAAAAAAGACCCGGTTATCGGCCGGGTCCTCGTTGTTCGTGATGAGTGGCGTCCCCACGGGGATTCGAACCCCGGTCGCCACCGTGAAAGGGTGATGTCCTAGGCCTCTAGACGATGGGGACGCAATTCTCATCAATGTTCTTTAGCGACCTTTCGACGGCCTAATGCCGAAAGATTGGTGGAGCCAAGCGGGATCGAACCGCTGACCTCCTGCATGCCATGCAGGCGCTCTCCCAGCTGAGCTATGGCCCC
>NZ_VMBJ01000106.1:0-440 GCF_010608305.1 Stenotrophomonas sp. AS012628
TCCCCTGCTTTCACCCGTAGGTCGTATGCGGTATTAGCGTAAGTTTCCCTACGTTATCCCCCACGACAGAGTAGATTCCGATGTATTCCTCACCCGTCCGCCACTCGCCACCCAAGGAGCAAGCTCCTCTGTGCTGCCGTTCGACTTGCATGTGTTAGGCCTACCGCCAGCGTTCACTCTGAGCCAGGATCAAACTCTTCACTTAAAACGACATGATCCGAAGATCAAAATTTAAAGCTGCAGATGATTGATTCTGGCAACGTATCGCTTGCTTTAAAACAATTAATAGTTGCTTGATCAAACGTCTGCAAGATGGACAATCATCCTTCCTGCAGGCGCCTTCACAAGATACCTGCGCATACTTTCAAAGATCCGGGGAAGTGGCCTCAGCGCCGTTCCCGTGTGCTGCGAAGTTTCCTTCGTAGCGAGCCGCCCATTAT
>NZ_VMBJ01000107.1:0-417 GCF_010608305.1 Stenotrophomonas sp. AS012628
ACTTGGTCGGGTGCCTCCGGGTTGAATTGGCGTTCCAACACGTTGGGCGCGGTCAGTGCCTGCGGCCCCAGACTGTGGTACTTGTGCCGCCGGTGCTGCCGCGCCCTGACGCCGGCCCGGCGCATCAGCGTCCGGGCGCGGTAGCGACCCACTGGCAGGCCGCGATTGGTCAGCTCCCTGGCCATCTTGCGAGAGCCACAGCTCCCCCGGTGGGACTGATGAATGCGACGAACCAGATCAACCTGGGCCAGCAGTTCCCGGTCAATCCGGGGCTCCCGGTGCAGCCAGGCGTAGTAGCTGCTACGGGGATAGTCCATCAACTGACACACCAACCGGATCGGAGCGACCTTCCCCAATTCCTGGATCACCTGTTCCGGTGATCGCTGTCCCGAATGAAGAAGGCGATGGATTTTTTTA
>NZ_VMBJ01000108.1:0-395 GCF_010608305.1 Stenotrophomonas sp. AS012628
GGTACTCGCCTTCGTAGACGGTGTTGGCGCGGAACATCGGGTAGACGAAGTCGCGGACGAATTCTTCGCGCAGGTCGTCGATGTAGATTTCCTTGACGCCCATCGCGCGGGCCTTGGCGCGAGCCGGTTCGACTTCCTCGCCCTGGCCGAGGTCGGCGGTGAAGGTCACCACTTCACAGTTATAGGTATCTTGCAACCACTTCAGAATTACCGAGGTATCCAGGCCGCCGGAATACGCCAGGACTACCTTCTTCACATCCGCCATGCCATCACTCCACGGGGGTCGTCACGAAAAGCGACAATTCTACGCAGGGCATTCGGGAAATTACAGAGGGGCGACAGCTTTAGACGCAAAAGCGACAGATTCTATCGTTTGCGCGACTCAAACCGTGGGT
>NZ_VMBJ01000109.1:0-391 GCF_010608305.1 Stenotrophomonas sp. AS012628
TGTGAGAGTCCCTTTTGGGGCCTTAGCTCAGCTGGGAGAGCACCTGCTTTGCAAGCAGGGGGTCGTCGGTTCGATCCCGACAGGCTCCACCACGTTTGAGCATGTTCCGGAAAGTATTTCCGGGTCTGTAGCTCAGGTGGTTAGAGCGCACCCCTGATAAGGGTGAGGTCGGTAGTTCGAGTCTACCCAGACCCACCATTCTCTGAATGACGCATACAATCGATCTTTATACGCATCAGCACTGTGGCTGGTACGTGTTCTTTTAAAACTTGTGACGTAGCGAGCGTTTGAGATGTTCTATCAGACGTGTCGTGAGGCTAAGGCGAGAGACGCAAGTCTCTTTATTGATTGAGTCGTTATATTCGTATCCGGGCTTTGTACCCCCGGGTCA